>NZ_QTMZ01000068.1:0-21212 GCF_003602935.1 Bacteroides sp. AM54-2NS | reverse complement strand
AAATCTTCCATGGTCCATTGATGTGACATAACAATTGAGCTTTTTTACTTTGATTACAAAAGTAATATCACATTTTTAGAATGAAAGGGGGAGTTTATCGAATGCTTACTTTGAATATACTGTCAAGTATTTCAGAGGTAATATATTTCTCCGGCAGATAGTTGACCAGTTCCGGACGGTGTTCGGTCGCGGCCAGTTCAACCATTTCCATTGTGATGAATTTGTCCGGCATACATGATATAGCCTTTGTCATATTGATTTCTTTCATGATTCCAATTTTTTAGGTTTGATGACTTTTATAAGTTGTATTTTGCGGAATACATATACCGTTTTTCCTTTTTCACTGACTCTTTTGGGAAGGCTTTTCCAGGTATCCCATCCGTTGACAATTTCCGGAGTGAATTCCAGTTTTCCCGTTTCGCCGATTACGGCAAAGGAAAGTCCTTTGTCCAGAGGGGAAGGTGTATGATCCTTGTCGGGAACAAAGACAGAAAATTCAGGATTGCTGATTTCATAGATTTTTCCTTCATAGCTCAGAAACCATCTGCCATTTTCATACAGGTAAGTCCAGTCACCGAGCAGGAAGAACTTTTCCTTGCCTGATATTTCCTTTGCTTCGTGAATGGGATTCCCATTATTCAAAGGCCAACAGCTTGTCTTGTTTTCATTTGATGAGAGACTGCCTCCCAGATGGAGCAGGTTCCCCAAAGCGAGCAATTTTCTCACCCTGTCTTCCGTACGATAGAATGTCCTGAGTATTCTTCCGCAGTTTTCAAAATCCCCTTTTTCAAAAACGGTGATGTACCGTATTCCTTCCGGCAGGGACATTCCGATGTAAGTGTTTTCATCATTTGTCATAGTCGTATATTTTTATATGATTGTTTATGAATGGATTCTTTGTCATTCCAAGTCTCTTGCGCGGACTGGATTGTAGGGACAGGACTGTACCAGGTAATTGGTATTCCTGCCCTGAGTCTGACTGTGCTGTCTGAAACATTCGACGTCATCTTCCTCCAGTTTCAGTTTTCTTCTGTTCTTTTGCAGGAAGTCTGCTGCCTTTTCTAGGGAAGAGAAAACCGCCTTTGGCTCGAATGAACTGTATTCGTGCCATGCGTTGCAGCTGAAAAGGATATACATTTCAGCCTTTTTTCTGTTACTTGCTGCCATATCTTATCTGATTATTACAGTTAATAAAATACAAAGCCCGATTCCGCTGGTGACGGAACCGGGCCTGTTGTCTTCGGTCTCAGATTCTAATTCTGGTTATATGAAAGCAGGAAATCGGCCATTGCTCCATTTTGTGGAATCATGGCAGGAAAATCAGTCTTTCCAGGCTTGTAGATTTCTGTCGCTACATTGTAGACATCCCATGCTGTAATGCGTGGCTGTTCAAGTGAGAGTTTGAGCAGTTCTTCCGTAAATACGGAAATCTGTCCCTGGTTAAGCGGATAGGTGTCCACCTGTGATGCCAGTCTTTTGTCTGCACTGTCATGGGATACACGCAGAGCCGTCAGCATACCGATGATCATGTACAATTCACCGGGTGTCAACACCTTTTCCTTGAGCCTTTGGATTCGGCTTCTGTCCGCATCCATGTCACGCTCAAAATTGCGCATCCAGTCATCTACCTTCCCGAACAGTTCCTCGGTAGTCACCTTGTCCTTACCGTAGTTGGCAACGCTTCGTTCGGGTGAAAGGATACACTGATTGTGGCAGATACGTACGCAGGGACCTATTGCCGCCTGGATACCGTCCTGATGGTAGGCTACCACGAGTGTGGTTGTCAGTTCGTCGGTATCCCCGTTCAGAATACGGATGGTGGTGAATATTCTGCGCAGTACATGTGCCTCTACCGCCTTCTCTCCATAGGTCTGTTCCACCTGCGGCAAGATGACCACTCCGGGCTGTGTCCGGTTCTTGTTCTGGGCGGCGAAGATTTCCTCCACCTCGTAGTTCAGGTTGTGACGGCGGCAGATGTCCGTCATGCGCTGGATGACCTGGTAGTGGTAGATTCCCCTTACCGGATTGCCGTAGATGTCGTTCTCCTTGTAGGTACGCTGTAGTGTTTCAAGGTCCATTACTTCGATTCCGTTGTTCTGGAAATCAAACTGTCTCTGATTGTTCAATGTTGCTAAAGCTTCCATAATTATATTTTTAAATGGTTGGTAATTATTTGTCCAATAGGTTGATGATACGGACTGCCTCTTTGAAGCGTCCGATATTTTCCGGAAGAGGATTCCTGTATTCCTCTTCCTTCATGCGTCTTATAGAAGGTATTCCCGTCAAGGGCAGAGCCTGGTTGACTTTCCATCCGTCGGTGAATGCCTTCGGCTGGAGACTGTCATGACAGATCACTTCCCCGACACATCCGTGGACGAGCATGTTGCATACGGTCATCATGCAACAGGTCCGGCTGATGTCTTCTCCGACCAGATAGTTTCCCGGATTGTGCGCATGGTATGCCAGCAGGAGTCTTCCGCTGCCGCATGTGGGGTCTCCCATCCTCTGTCCGGTCTCTTTTTTACCTGCCGCGCACATGACCATGAGTTCACAGATATGTGACGGCGTGAAGAACTGTCCGTTTGCCTGCTGTCCCGGTTTTGAGCAGTAGGCCATGTGGAGTTCACCGAAAGCGTCGAACCAGCCCGACCTGCCGATTTGTTTCTGCATGATACGTGTCCATTCGGCTGTCATTTCCATGAACGAGGCGTTTTGCTGACGCTTGTATTTCCAGTTGCTTATTGGCGGTGCTCCCGGAGAGAAGCCGTGGATGATGAAACGCAGCAGGTCGTTGAATACGGTCTGTATTTCATAGCCGCATGAGGAGGCAAAGCCTGTGATGAGCCTGTCGAGCGGCCTGACTTCGTTGGAGATTTCATATCGTGCCATATTCCTTTATTTTATAATTGGTTATAGACTGTCGTTGATTCTGTATACTGTTACGGTATGGTTTTCATTGTCCGTGTGGATTCTGACCGGACCGTATCCCATGAATTTCATGCGGATTTGTCCGTGCTGTCCCATACCGTTCCACTGCTCACGTGATATTTCCTTAATATCCATGCGGTATCCCCAAAGTACAAGAGAGTCAGGCAGGATTCCCTTGTAGAGTCTGCCTTTCAGGATTGCGGCCAGCTCGTCCAGCTCGCTCCGGCTGTATAGCGTGATGAATCGCTGCGGAAGGTGTATTCTCTTGTCCTTTCCCTGTCCCGGTGTTTCATGATATGATAGCGGCACCAGTTACGGGTGGTGTAACCGTCATACAACGGATTCGGTTCTCTGTATTCCCATTTCCTGACCGGAGCATCGAACCTTAGACTGCCCGTATTGCTGCGCTTCCCGAATCCCCATGTCCTGAATATGCGGATTTCAGTACCTGCGGGTTTCATGTTCCGGATATTGACCTGCGCCCAGGGACTTCCGGTGGTATCATAGGCGGCTTTTCCCATGTCATCGAAACAGAATACCGTTTCCGGTATCAGGCATATATCCGCATATTTTCCTGTTATCCGTTCTATATGAGCTTTTCCGAAATAGTCACCAGAACGTGAGACAAATTCCACGCAGTCTCCTTCTGTCGGGCACATCTGCCTGCTTCGGACATTCTCCATCAGTTCCAGCATACGGTTCACTTTCCGTACTTCCTTTTCTGTAATGGGATACCCGAAGTCACCGTTTGCCAGTTCAAGACTGTCAAGGTCATATCGTATCTTTGTATTCATCCTGTTCTCCTCCTGTTTTGTGTATAGCGTTCAACCTGTCGGGTGACCATATCACAGAATTTCTGGCCGTTTTCTTCCTCACCCCTGAAATAGGCGGCCATCATCAGCAGGTTCTTGTTGTAATAATGCACCCATTTGTCATGGAAATGTGCGCCGGGAACCTGTCCGAATGTTTCCTGAAACAGTTCCAGGGTCAGATCCTCGTCCTGTCTCCTGTTGTATTCCCATATTGCCAGAAGCAGCATGTCATTGTAATTCAGTCTCATATTGCGTTGGTATTTGAAATGGCCATTATGATGTTGCAGCAACCGATTTCCCGGACATTCTCCTTCAGCTTTCCGTTGTTTACCAGTCTGTCGTATGCCTCATGCACAAACCTGTATGCAGGCGAATCATATCCGATACCGTGCAGATGTGATGTCGTCGCCACATTTATCCGTGATGCCATCATGGAAAGTATGTCCTCTTTTCCTGCCCGGCGGTTGCTGAAAGCATCCAGTATATTCCTGTGGATGCATGTTCCGTATCTGGCACGGTAATATTCCATTTCTTCTTCATCGGTGAAGGAATACACTTCTTCCGCTATCGTATCCTTTACAAGACGGAATGTACGGCCTCCTTTTTTCAGTATGGCTGTAATCTGTGGAATATGCAGTGTTTCACAGTAGCCGCTTATTTCCATCGGATGCACGTACAGGCGTGTCTTTCCTTTTACAAGATACATGGCCTGTGATGTACAGCCGGTTCTGTCCGTGTCGAATCCCTCTCCATGAAATTTCTCTTTTATTTCCTTGTAGAATGCATCCGTTTTCTCATGGGAAAGACCTTTTCCCCATTCATATCCGCTTTCCAGACTGAAAAGCAGATGGAAGAGGGTTGTCTGCCCGGTCTTGCTTTCCCAGTAGCCGTAAAGGTCGGCCGTGCCGGATTTCGGTCCGAACCTGTATCCGTCCGGAGTATAGCTTTCCATCACTTCCAGGAGTGAGTTCATGAAATTTTTCGATTCTTCCGAATTCCACCATTCTGACGTATCGTCATCCATGGCATAAGCCGGTATATGGTTCATAACCTGCAGGTATTCCGGAGTCTCTTTCAGAATGTCCAGCATCCTTGTGACGGCTTCCTTCCTTTGTCTGATGGAGAACAGTTCCGTTCCGGTCTCCGCGTGAAGCTTGTTCTGTGTCTTCTGGTCTGTAATCATGACTTCTGATATTTATTGTTATACATTGTCTGCCTGTAAGGTACAGGCATTCTTATTTCTTGTTGTCCCTGTTGTCTGTTTGCCCGCATCCCTGCAAGGCTTGGCGGAAAAAAATACCGGAGCGAAGCGAGGATGATTTTTTTCCAGACAACCAGCCCGGCAGGGCCGCCTTGCGGGAGTTGCGCGGCAAACAGCTATTTTTGCAGCAAGAAATGAGGATGCTGTCATCATGTCTGCGGCATAAAAAAAGGGAACCCCATATTGCATGAGGCTCCCCAATACAGACTGTCGCATATATGTCAGGTATGTATGCTCCATCCGTGGAAACGTTCCATGGTGACGGCAAAGGACTCGTCCGGATTTCCATGATACAGCAGTCCTCCGACAATGCCTGTATTTCCGTCCGGATAACGTTCGCAGAATCCGAACGAATACGGCGCATGATCGTAATAGAGTTCGATTTCGCATGGATGGTTCTCGTTCTTCTCCCATTGTTTTAGACGTTCAAGACAGTTTTCCAGTGTCTTGTCATTGATGGATTTTGCATACTGTACGACCTTGTCGTAATGCTCTTGTGAACAGCAGATTTTCATATCGTTTGAATTTATTGGTTGGTAAATGTTTTTTCAGTCAATCCAGAAAGTACCGCAATGAGGGCATCTGCATCCGGCAGGATATTCATTCGAATACCGCACGTCACGATGGCGTTTGTAGTTCATGTCACCGAAGGTGCATTTCCCGCTTCGGAATGTCTGCTCGTAAGCGGCTTCCTGTTTCTTGTATTCAGCCATCCGGCTTTTTCGGACAGATCCGGTAAAAGGTATCATGCCCGTTTCCCATTTTGTGGAATCGCACCAGTCATTGGTCATGCCGCAGACTTCATTGGCATAGGAATAGTGTACCTGTGAATCGACAAACAGGTTCTCCCTTCGGAAAGGAAATGTGATGTCCAGCGGAATCCGTACATGATGTCCGGAACCGTTCCGGCTGTCGGCAATGGCCACCACTACATTCCCGTGGAAACGGATGCTCTTGAAATCGTTCTCAGGGTCTTTGCTGATGAGCCTGTCAAACATGGCGTTGAAGTAGATGCGCAGTTCTCCGCCGTATGTGGCATTCTCTACCAATTCTTCAATCTTCTCGTCAAACTCCCCCTTTTTCAGATGCAGTGCGCGACGTACCTTATGGCAGGCCATGGCGACTGATTCTCCCCGCAGTGAACAACCGGTCAGATATCCGCTGATTTCCACTCCGAGCGAATAGAAGAAATTAGTGACGGACGAGTTGCGTATCAGGTCCTTTACCGGGTCGGAATCGTTCTGGTCGTAGATAAGTTCCCTGATTTCATCTTCATGCTCTTCAAACTCTCCGGCTAAATTGTCCGCTTCCATGTTCTTTCTTGTCTCCTCCAGATAGTCGTGCATGTTTGAGCTTTCCTGTTCCTCATACCATTCGTATGCCTTTTCATAGAGTTTTTCCATATTGTTGGAACGGATGCATTCCTCCTGGATGTCTTCATGCTCATCAAGGTCATCCCGGTAGTCCACGTAGTAGAGGCTTACATACTGTGGAATATAGTCTGTAAGTTGTAATGTCTGGTTCATGATTCCTGATTTTAAGAGTTATACAAACGAAAAAGCCCTGCTTGTCGTGCAGGGTCTGATTCTTGTGGAACTGAAACCTTTGGAATGTCTGTTTGTATGGTATCTCCATGTCTCAAGCAGATAATCCTTGGTTCCCTTGATACTTCCGTGTACCATACATCCTTTTTCATCGTACAGGTAGCAGGTGTTAAGGAGAACCGGTATGCCGTCATGCACCTTGTACATGTGCAGCTCAATATCATTCTTTATGGCGGCAGACTTTTCCTTTTCTACTTTTCTGTGTATGGTTTTTCTGACCTCGCCGATATGGGGTGAGGTATAGCCGATTATTTCCGAATGGAATGCAAACTGATATTTTTCCATAACACTTTATCCGTATTAAAATTCTGATATAAGTTCATCTTCATATACCTCCAGTTCAAGACCGCTCTCGACAATCCTGACCAGCCAGCGGCATTCCAGTCTTTCCATCAGTTCGACGGCACGGTATCCCTTATAGGGACGTCTCAGAAATACAATGTCTCCGGTTTTCATATTTGTTCCTCCTTTTTATTGTGCGTAGATTGTTTCTATCAGTTCTGCATCCGTAAGATAGCGCAGTTCCTGTGTGGAGCAGAACAGGCAGATGCCATCCAGCAGTTCATTTGCCGCAGCATCCAGGTTCCGTACTCCTTCGATCAGAGATTCTTCCAGTTCCTTGCTTGAAACAAGATATATTCCGTGAATGTCTTGAACAGTTCTCAAAGGGAAATGTCTTTCCTGATAGATGATGTCCTTTATCATGTCATCCTGTGGTGGCAGTTTGGCGCTGATTGTCTTGAATTGTTCGGGTGCGAGTTCCTTCAACCTGTCAGGATTGAAGCGGAACATTCTGAATCCCTGATATTTAAATCCGGCAGGTTCTGCTATTCTGTTATTGGTCAGAAAATCATGCACATGTCTGTTGCAGTCCCGGTTGTCCACATAGGCATGGAGCGGGGGGAGGGAATTGAGGTTGACGGTGATGTCCGTGTAGGATTCCCAGCATTCCGGATTCTCCTTAGACCGGGATTCAAGTCCTACATACAGATTGTCATTGTCGATATAACTGTTAAGGACGAGTCTGACCTCAATACGTTCAGCCGGTTCTGTGGCTGTTTTCCAGTATAAAGTGTTCGATTTGTTCATACTTGTATTGTTTTTATGAGGGAATACGGCAGTCATTTTACCGCATTCCCCGAATGTTATAATTTGATATTTGTTATATCCTGTGCGGACTCCTTTTTCACGGTCCTCAGTCTTTTAAGGAGATACAGGAAATATTCACGGTCATAGATCCGGAAAAGAAATTCCTCTGATGTCTCCTTGATGTGTCCGATGAAAGTTGCGGATTCCTGCCGGGAGGATATTGAAAGAAATGTCCGTCGAAACAAGGGTGAGCTTCTTTCCTGATACATGGTCTATCAGTCGTCCGGAGTTTCGTAATGTCCTTTTCCTTTATAGAACTGATAATGGTTCCGGCGAAGACTTTTCAGGGTATTCGCCATGTCCGTCCTTGCTTGTCTGGAATCTGATTGGATGACAAGGTTGCAGATGAATACGGACTGTTTTCCGTCCAGTGAAAAATAATAGGGAATGAGTCTGGTTCCGCTGATTGTTTTGCTTGTTTCCTCTTTTGAGATTACGGCTTTCCGGTTGATGATTTCCATGTGACGGTCTATCTGACTGTCCAGTTCGGATTGCGGAGTAAGTACGGAGCGCAGGCCTTTGAAATATCTTCCTTGACGGGTAAAGCAGAAAGAGTACATATTTCCGTAATACGGTTCTCCCACAAAGAACGAGTTTTGTCTCATGCGCAAGGGTGGCAGTACATCCAGCAGGTCATAGTAGTCTTCTTCGGTGATTTCCTTGAACGGTTCGGACAGGGACTGATTGTATAGCCGCAGCTTCTTGTCTATATCAGAAGGTGTTACTGCTTTCAGATAGGGATTGTTTTCCCGTATGCGCAGTTCTTCGATTGTTTCCCCACCATAGTCATTATGGAATCCGTCACTCATACTTGTCAGGCATGTTCCGTCGAAGTAGCGGGAATCGATTACATATTTCAATCGGTCTTTCATGTCTTATAGGTTTTGAAAGTTCAACACTCTTTTGACTGCATATACGGCATTCTGTGTAAGTTGCCGTTGCCATGCCTGGTATCTCGGTGACCATTTGAAACCGTATGATTTCAGTTCCTTGCGCCTCTGGTCATCCGGAATACTGTCAAACAGGATTTGCAGGCGGTCTGCCTCATAGTTCCATACCAGCGTTCCGCCTTCAAATTTCAGTTCACGGTTTTCCCGTTCTCTGATTTCCTGAAGTTTCAGTCTGGCCTGGCGTGCCATTTCCGGCAGTTGGAAGAAACGGTTCCGCGGAGTGATAACCGGTTTTTTGCATTGCGCATTGAAGTCTGTAATGAAGTCCACCGCTTTCTGTACGATTTCCACTTCTCCTTTTCCTGCATAGGTGCTTACCTTATTAAGGATACTGCTGACAAACAAGGCACGGCTGTATCCTCTTGCTTTACCGGTATCAATATCATGAATAGTCTGTGCGCTGCTTGCAATGTCACGCTTCAGGCGGTTCCATGCCTCTTCCAGCTTCTGTCCTTCCGGTTTGGCAGCCTCTTTCATCCTTTCCATGGCTGCTTGAAGCGGTTACGCCAGTCATGAAATTCATCAAATCTGTTCTGGTATGCGTCCAAGGCCTTGTTGTTGCGCTGGCAGTTGAATTTGGCAGGTCCTGTCACCATCGGACTGGCACATCGTGAGAGACAGCCCAGCAAGGCAGAGAACTTGCTATGGTATGCACTGACATACTCGTTCTGCTTTTCTTCCGGAATCTGTTTCAGATCCTCTACAAGTTGTTTTTCATATTGCATGATGTCTGTTTCCGCCCTTGCTTCAGGTTCGAAAGAACTCCATCTGTACGCGTTGTATGCAGCATCAAGCAGGTCTTCCAGATAGCCGGGATACAGGAATTCCACAGCTTCCCATTTTTCAAATTCAGACGGATGAAGTTCTGTTTCTCCGTCTGCCGCTTCGATTGTGTGTACATAGGAGCCCATTCCCGTACAGCGTTTACGGAAATGAAAAAGGACAGCTTCGTCATCCGTCCCTTGTTCTCTGATTTTCTTCACTCGGTAAGCATTCTTTCTTGTCAACGTGACAACCGTCTGTTTTCCGGTCTTGTCCTTCATGAGGTCTGCTACTGTACCTTCACATACCTTCTTTCCAACTTCTTCAGTCATATTCTTTTATTTAAATTAGACATGACCGGCTCCGTGGAGCCAGTATTTCAATTTCTTACTGGCCCGGCTGTTCTTTGCCAATGACCGGTGCAAGGCTTGGCGGAAAAAAAATACCGGAGCGAAGCGAGGATGATTTTTTTCCAGCCAACCAGCCCGACAGGGCCGCCTTGCACAGTCAGTGGCAAAGGGCGATATTTGCTGTAAGAAATGAAATAATGGTTGAAAATTATATTGCGAACTTGTTTTGCAGTACTTTCATTTCATTGGCAATGGTAGAATTCATTATTTTGGCATAAATACGAGTTGTACGAATGTCTGTGTGTCCTAACATTTTGGCAATGGATTCCAAGGAAACCTTATTTGCAATAGCCAGTGATGCAAATGTATGCCTTGCAATATGTGTGGAAAGATTCTTCTGAATACCACATACATCAGCTATTTCTTTCAAATAACTGTTCATTCGTTGGTTGCTGGGAACAGGAAGTAATAATCCTTTTTCATTGCAGATTGGATTTGACTGATATTTCTCTAAAATAAGTCTTGGTATATCCAACAATGGAATGTCGCACATATTATCGGTCTTTTCCCTTGCTTTTCTTATCCACCATTCACCATTATCAGCCTGTACAAGGTGTTCCTTTTTCAGATTCTTTACGTCTGTGAAAGCCAAACCGGTGAAACAACAGAAGATGAATATGTCCCTTATGGTTTGTAATCGTTGAATATCAAAATCTTTATTGATGATTTTGCGAAGTTCCATTTCGTTTAAGAATTCACGGTTACACTTGGTCTGTTTGAAGTGTATTTCTGCAAACGGATCATCAGTTATCCACTTCTTTATCAATGCAGTTTTGATGATTTTCTTTAAATTCTTCAGATATTTCACTGTCGCATTTTGCGCACAGTTTTTCTGTATTTTAATGAAATGTTCGAATTTGGTTATAAATTCATAGTTGATTGATTTTAATGGAATATCAGCCAGTTTATATTGTTCACTGATAAACTCCTTCAAATATCTTGCTGTACGTTCGTATCGAAGTACAGTACCTTCGGCATATTCCTTGTTCATTAATTCCCGATATTCCGAATTGTGTTCCTGGAATACTTCAAGCAGCATTTTGGGAGTAGAGTGTTCTCCATAATAGATATTTTTTATAATATCTGCTGTAATAGGTTTACCGTCCTGCTCAAGTTCACGGTGAATTTGAAGGATTTTAGTTCTTATCGTATCAAGATAGTGGTTTATTTCTTGATACTTCTTTTCCCTGCCAATCGCGCATTCTTTTTGCGTATTCCATTTTGTAACATCTATACTTCGCTTGATTTGTACCTCTGCACGTTTTCCGTTTATTGTGATACGCATACAGATTGGTGCTTCTCCATTTTTAAGCAGCTTTGATTTCTTCAGGAAAAACAATACCGTAAAATAGTTTCTTTGCATTGCCATACTCTTCTTTTTTTGATGGTGTAAAAATACATGTTTTGAAAAGAGTTTGTTTTATGCAAAACGCAGAGAATCAGTGAAATATAATCCAATCAGGTGGACTTGTTTTTATGTGGAAATTAAGTCCACCTATTTCACCTCCAGTAAGATGCGGTATTCTGCTTCAATTTGCAGTATGGATAAAAAGAAAAACCGCTGATAATGATTGATTATCAGCGGTTTTCATTGTTTTGCTTTTTGTTCGAGTGATCCGCCTGGGGCTCGAACCCAGGACCCCAACATTAAAAGTGTTGTGCTCTACCTGCTGAGCTAGCGAATCAATCCTTATTTGCGAATCAGTTATTTCCTGATTGCGGGTGCAAAGGTAGTTACTTTTATTTAATTTGCAAGCATTCCGTAGAAAAAAGTTTCAATTATTTTTCCTCGTTATGGCTTGTTTCTTGATTATCAGTAGTTTCTACTTCATCATATTTTATTTTTTTCTTTGTTGATAATAAAGCGTTGGTAGTAGGAGAGCATCAAAGTTGTTAGTGGCAAGGCGATAATCATGCCGAGCATTCCCATTAATGAACCCCAGATAGAAAGAGATAAAAGGATGATGGCAGGATTCAGTCCGGTAATCTTTCCCATGATTTTGGGGACAAGGAAGGTATCCTGTATGATTTGTACGATTGCAAAGACGGCTAATGCACATGCAATGATAATCCAGAAGTTCTGTCCGGTGTCGGCAGCTTTGAGGATTGCCAATAAAATGGTGGGAAGGAAACCAATGATTTGCAAGTAGGGAACCATATTCAATGCTCCGATGAAAAGTCCCAGAGCGATAGCCATGGGGAAATCGATAATCAGGAAACCGATGCTGAAAAGAATACCTACGCAGAAAGCAACCAAAGCCTGTCCACGGAAATATCTGTTCATACCATCCTGTACGTCGTGAACCAGGTTGGAGGCAAACGTACGGTATTTATTGGGTAGCAGATGCAACCATCCTTCAGCTATCGCTTCGTAATCCAATAATATAAAGATTACATATAATAATATAATGAAAGAGGCAAGGATGCTGAATAGAATGTTGAGAGATTCTGCAAGCAAAGTCCACACTCTGGGGACGGTATCCTTGATTGCCGCCAGGATATTCTCTTCACTTAATACACGGTTCAACGCCTGAAGATCAATGTTCTCGTGGATAAATTCAGAAAGATTCTTAGGCACATTGTTACCGGCTCCATTGGTGAGGTAAGTCACTAGCAAGTCGTTCATTCTGCCTATTTCCGAAATCATCGGCGGCACTAATAGGTAGAATAAAGTGACTCCGATAACCGTAATGAGGAATAAGGAACAGAAGATGGAAATAATGCGGCTTTTTAATCGTAGCTTATACTGGAAGAATTTGACTAACGGATAGACCATATAGCTATCAGCCACGCAATAAAGAAAGGTAATAACACTCCGCTAAGACGTTCCACGAGCATTAATATTCCTACAACTAACACACATCCGATGGAACCGCGTATAAAACTGTCGAATGTTATCTTTTTCCTTTCCATAATCTGTTTCTTTTATAGAGTTTATACTTTCTGCTCATCTTCCCCTCGTGCACGGAGATAACATTCCCTGCACAGAGGCTCATATTCGGCTGTTTCGCCTAAAAGAACCTGTTTCTCATTCTTGACTGTACGATGTGAGAAAGAGGCCAGCTGACCACATTTCACACAGATCGCATGAACTTTGGAGACTTCATCGGCAATGGCGCACAATTGTGGCATAGGTCCGAACGGATTTCCTTTGAAGTCCATATCCAATCCTGCAATGATAACACGGATTCCATTGTTGGCAAGCTGGTTGCATACATCAATCAAACCACTGTCGAAGAACTGTGCTTCATCAATACCTACTACATCTATCTCAGAAGTAAACAGTAAAATGCTGGCTGACGAATCGATGGGAGTGGAGGCGATAGAATGGCTGTCGTGAGAGACTACGTCTTCTTCTGAATAACGGGTGTCGATAGCAGGTTTGAATATCTCGACACGTTGTTTCGCGAATTTCGCTCTCTTCATTCTGCGAATCAATTCCTCTGTCTTTCCGGAGAACATAGAACCGCAGATTACTTCGATCCGGCCTCTTCTTCTAGTCTCCTGTATGTGGTCTTCTGAAAATAATACCATGAGATTTTGTGTTTTCTTGATTAAATAAATATGTGGACAAAGGTAAGCAATTCAATGTGCAAGAACTGTTAAATTATCCATTATTTTAAGTTATTGCATAAATTATTCCTACATTCGCACCGTATAAACAATGGACTGACATGAAACAGAAGCTATTAACAGATATTGAGTTGGATGTTCATGAGTTGAAGTATCTCATGGATTCATTTACCAAGGAGCCGACTCCGACTTTGTCTGAACTGTTGAAGCGGAGCATTACACGGATGCAGGGGCGTTTGGAAGAACTGCAGCAGGAGGTGGATGCTGTTCAGGTAATTTCTCCGTCAGCTGTGGAAGAGACAGCGGAAGAGGAGGATGAAGTTGCCGGGTCTGAAGAGGATTCCCCCGTGATTATACAATCTCTCGAATCGGTTGTTGTGAAAGAAGATGAGGAAGGAGAAGCCATTGTTGCGGAAGAGAAACCTGTCGTAATAGCGGCAGCTGCAGAGACAGCAGAAGCAGCAGCAGCAGCAGCAGAAGAAGAAGAAGAAGAAGAAGAAGAAGAAGAAGGGAAAAAAGAGGAATCGGCAATTGTTGAGGAACCTGTCGTTGAAACTGTTGTGAAAGAGGAAGAACCTAAATCGGCTGTGTTGGGAGAAAGTCTCAAACTGTCTGCCGGCTTGCGACATGCTATCAGTTTGAATGATTCTTTCCGTTTTTCTCGTGAACTGTTCGGAGGCAACACTGATTTGATGAATCGGGTTATCGAACAGATATCAGTAATGAGTTCCTACAAGACTGCAGTCGCATTTCTGTCCTCGAAAGTCGAATTGAATGAAGAAAAGGAGGCGGTGAACGACTTTCTGGAGCTACTAAAGAAATATTTTAATCAATCAGTATAAAACAAAAACAAGATGGGAAAGCTATATGTGGTGCCTACGCCGGTAGGGAATCTGGAGGACATGACTTTTCGGGCTATCAAAGTCCTGAAAGAGGTCGATCTGATTTTGGCGGAGGATACACGTACTTCCGGTATCTTGTTGAAACACTTTGAAATAAAGAATGCAATGCAATCCCACCACAAATTTAATGAACATAAAACGGTGGAAAGTGTTGTTAATAGAATAAAGGCAGGTGAAACGGTGGCACTTATTTCGGATGCCGGAACGCCTGGAATTTCCGATCCCGGATTTCTGGTTGTTCGTGAATGTGTGCGCAACGGTATTGAAGTGCAGTGCTTGCCGGGAGCAACCGCTTTTGTTCCGGCACTCGTAGCATCGGGATTGCCGAACGAAAAGTTCTGCTTCGAGGGATTTCTCCCCCAGAAGAAAGGACGGCAGACACGACTGAAGACATTGGCGGAAGAACACCGCACGATGGTGTTTTATGAATCACCCCACCGTCTGTTGAAGACGTTAACACAGTTTGCCGAATATTTCGGTGCTGAACGTCAGGCAACCGTGTCGCGTGAAATATCCAAACTCCATGAAGAAACAGTTCGGGGCAGTTTGGCTGAATTGATAGAACACTTTACCGCTACCGAACCCCGGGGCGAGATTGTGATAGTATTAGCAGGAATAGATGATTAAATAACTTCATTAAAAAACGTAAAACGTAAACGTATGAAAAAGTTAGCTGTTTTATTTGTATGCGTAGCCTTGTTGGCTTCGTGTGATGGCTTTAAAGGTGGAAGTAAAGACCTGAAAGCTGAAAATGATTCTCTTTTGATGGAACTGAACCAGCGCAACGCTGAACTGGATGATATGATGGGGACTTTCAATGAAGTTCAGGAAGGTTTCCGTAAGATCAATGCTGCCGAAAGCCGTGTTGACTTGCAGCGTGGAACCATCACTGAAAACTCTGCCAGTGCCAAGCAACAGATTGCTTCTGACATCGAATTCATCTCCAAGCAAATGGAAGAAAACAAAGCGCAGATTGCAAAGTTACAGGCACAGTTGAAGAATAGCAATTACAATTCTGCACAGATGAAAAAAGCTGTTGCCGCTTTGACTGCTGAATTGAACGCTAAACAACAGCGTATCGAAGAGCTTCAAACAGAACTGGCTTCCAAGAATATCCGTATTCAGGAATTGGATGCTGCTGTCAGCGATCTGTCTGTAGCAAAAGAAACTCTGGCCGCAGAAAACGAAGCGAAAGCTAAAACCGTTGCAGAACAGGAAAAGAGCCTGAATGCTGCCTGGTTCGTATTTGGTACTAAATCTGAATTGAAAGCTCAAAAGATTCTTCAGAGCGGAGACGTGTTGAAGAGCGCTGATTTCAATAAGGATTATTTCACGCAGATCGATATCCGTACAACCAAAGAAATCAAGTTGTACTCTAAACGTGCTGAATTACTGACTACTCATCCGACCGGTTCTTATGAATTGGTAAAAGATGATAAAGGCCAGTTGACATTGAAGATTACTAATCCTACTGAATTCTGGAGTGTATCCAGATACTTGGTTATCCAGGTAAAATAAGGTAGATATCCCTTTTGAATTGCCAATGTGCTGATTCCTGGATTCAAGAAATTAGCACATTGGCTTTTTTGTTTCTTATTATATAACTACTGATGAAATATAAAAATCTTTTTTTTGATCTTGATGATACCATCTGGGCTTTTTCTCAAAATGCTCGTAACACCTTTGAGGAAGTATATCAGAAATATTCGTTCGACCGCTATTTTGATTCATTCAATCATTATTATACTCTTTATCAACAAAGAAATACCGAACTCTGGGTTGAGTACGGTGAAGGAAAGATAACGAAGGATGAATTGAACAGCCAACGTTTCTTTTATCCTTTACAGGCCGTGGGAGTGAAAGATGAAGCGCTCGCTGAACGGTTTTCGAGAGATTTTTTCGCTATTATCCCTACTAAAAGTGTTTTAATGCCTCATGCAAAGGAGGTATTGGAGTATCTTGCTCCCAAATATAACCTCTATATCCTTTCCAATGGGTTTCGTGAATTGCAATCACGTAAGATGCGTTCGGCAGGAGTGGACGGGTATTTCAGAAAGGTGATTCTCTCGGAAGATCTCGGAGTGCTGAAGCCTTGGCCGGAGATATTCAATTTTGCTTTGTCTGCTACTCAATCCGAGTTGCGCGAATCCTTAATGATTGGTGATAGTTGGGAAGCGGATATAACCGGAGCGCACGGAGTAGGGATGCATCAGGTTTTCTACAATGTGACAGAACGGACAGCTTTCCCTTTCCTCCCTACTTATCACATCCATTCCTTGAAAGAATTAATGGATTTATTATAGGTTTTCTGGATTAAGTCTATTTTTGTTGCGTTTTAGTTTTGCATAAAATACGATATAATCATGGATAGTACGCTTCTGCCTTTCGCCTTACTTTGTTTCACTTCATTCTTCACGTTGACCAACCCGTTGGGAACGATGCCTGTCTTTCTTACCATGACTCATGGTATGACGGATAAAGAACGTCAGTCTATCGTACGTCGTGCTACTATTGTGTCGTTTATTACATTGATGGTATTTGTCTTTGCCGGGCAGTTTCTTTTCAAGTTCTTCGGTATCTCTACCAATGGTTTCCGTATTGCCGGTGGGGTGATTATCTTCAAGATAGGCTTTGATATGCTTCAAGCCCGCTATACACCGATGAAGTTGAAGGACGAAGAAATCAAAACGTATGCGGATGATATCTCTATTACTCCTCTCGGTATTCCTATGTTATGCGGTCCCGGAGCGATTGCCAATGCAATCGTTTTGATGCAGGATGCGCATTCTTATGAAATGAAGGGGATATTGATAGGTACTATCGCCCTGATTTATCTGCTGACTTTCTTTATTCTTCGTGCTTCCACGAAATTGGTAAAAGTCTTGGGTGAAACGGGTAATAATGTGATGATGCGTCTTATGGGACTGATTCTGATGGTGATTGCAGTGGAATGTTTCGTTAGCGGATTGAAGCCGATTCTGGTAGATATTGTGAGGGAAGGAATGATTCCTTGATGAATAAGAATATGAGGGACGGAGAGTTCCTATAATGAAACTTGCCTCTGTTACAAAAAGATTTGTAGCAGGGGCAAGTGCTTTAAGATACGGTTTTTAGACATTTTGCATGTCTTTATGTTACCTTTCTGTGGCTATTTTCCTTTGGGATATACATAATGTGTATTTGCCCATTTGTTCCATTCGTCTACCAGTTGTTTTAGAATCTTGGGGTTTTCTCTGGACAAATTAACCCGTTCTGTACGGTCTTTCTCTAAGTTGAAAAGTTCCCATACTTTAGAGTTCTGGTCTTTAACGGCTTTCCAGTTTTTCCACCATACTACACAGTTGTCAAAGTGTTCACCAAAAATATATTCGTGCAATTCGGTGTCTGTATTGGTTAGTATCGGTAGCATGCTTGCGCCTTCCAAAGGAATGATCTCATTTCCTCCATGATAAGTCTTCGGATAGGTCGTTTCCGCTGCATCGATGAAGGTTGCCATGATGTCAGGCAGGAAAGCTCTATTGTGTCTTATCTCGCCATTGTATTTTGCATACTTGTCGGGCCAGGAAATAATCAATGGAGTGGAGGTCCCGCCTTCATACGCTCTTACTTTATACTTACGGTATGGAGTATTGCTAACCTGTGCCCATGGCAGGCCATAGGATGGATTTACCCATTCATCCGGATTGTTAATCATATCGATGGTTCCGAAACCTTTCTCACGATGAGGCTCGGCACATGCACCATTATCCGACAAGAAAATAAGTAAGGTGTTATTCAGCTCCCCTTTTTCTTCCAGGTACTTTATTAACCGTCCCACATTATAATCCATGCAATGAACTTGTGCCGCATATACTGACATTCTTCTATCCAGTTCTATTTGTTCATCTTCGGTCAGTTCGGACCATTGGCGACCCTCCCATTGAGCAAGATCCCAATTTTTGTCTACCAATCCCATTTTAATCATACGTTTCAAACGGGCTTCACGTACTTTCTGCCAACCTTTCCGGTACTTGCCTACAAATTTGTCTATATCCTCCTGTTTAGCATGTAACGGCCAATGGGGAGCGTTGTATGCCAGGTAAAGGAAGAACGGATTGTCATCTTTGGGGCGTTCGTCGACAAATTTAATCGCATAATCAGTAAATGCGTCAGTAGTGTAATAAGGTTGTTCCGGTGGAGGCAACTGTTGATTGTCTAAAGTCAGATTGCGATCTCCATGAGGTTGCAGATAACTGCAAGCTCCTGACAAGATACCATAAAAATGATCAAAGCCACGTTGCAACGGCCATTTTTCCTGTCCGTGCATGCCTACATGCCATTTCCCCGACATATAGGTGTGATAACCGGCTTCTTTCAGCACTTCTGCTATGGTGACCGAATTACGGTTCAAGTATCCCATGTATCCGTGCACTCCATGATCTTCGGCAGAATGAGGATCTTCGGACATCATTCCGATACCTGCCTGTTGGGGATAAAGTCCGGTCAGTAGACTGGCACGGGAAGGGCAGGAGCGTCCTGTGTTGCAGAAATGGGTAAAGCGTACTCCTTTTTTTGCCAGATTATCTAGATTGGGCGTAAGAATTTCTCCTCCGTAGCACCCTAGATCGGAATATCCCATATCGTCCACCATGATTAAAACAATGTTGGGCTTTGGGTCATTCTGGGCTGCTGCATGTAGGGACAGTAAGGATGCAGTTCCCATTAATAACATGTTTTTGTTTGTCATATAATTTTGTTTTATTTTTTTTGTCAGTATATTTATTAAATAAATATACTGACAAATTATTTCTTAGATGAATTATTTCAGTCTGAAAATTTCTGAATAGACAGCTTGGTCCGCTCCGTTCGCTTTTACACCGATGCGGGCGAATAGGGCTTTGGCTGACTGTACATTCTGGTTACTCGTAATATCCAGCGAAATATTTGTTACTCCGGGATTTATATTGGATAAATTTTGCCGGGCTATATTCGTGTTCTCGTCAACAAAAGTTGTTTTGCTGACGAGTAGCATTGCCTGGCTTATCTTGGCATCCTGTACTATTTGCTGTATATTGCACGTGCCGGATACGATGTTGTTATCTAATGTGATATTTTCGTCTGATATTGTAAAATAAGGGGTGACTTTTACTTCACATTGTGTTTTTCCTTTTACTTCCACATATATGGTATCGCGGTTATTCACCCAGGGACCGTTTTTGTCTTTAGTTACCAGTTTGTACGGACCATCGAAAAGTACTGCAGAGAAAGTTCCGTCCTGTGTGGCATACACGGTGATAGGATCATGGTTGGCATAACCATCCTGATACAATTGTAGTTGAATACCTCCGTTTGTACCTTTCAAACCGAGTTGTTTTCCCTTATACGTGATTTTCCCTTCCAGAAATGATTCTGGTTCGTCGTAATTGTCTAAACCGCAACTTATGGCAAGCAGGGAAAGTGAAAGCAAAGAAAATATAGTTCTTATTTTTTTCATTGTTTTACAGTTTTATGTTTTACTGATAGGGATTTTTCACTAATAACGGGTTCTTGTTGAGCCAGCTGTTATCGAAGAAGTTATAATAGTTCTTCATCTGGAAATAGCGGGGGTAAGGAACCATGTAGGCTTTCTTTTTGTCGAATACCCACATCTTGTCATTGGCGCTACCCGGATCATTAACCTGATAAGGGAATAGTTCGTAGAGCTGTGCATCCGGATTTTCCGAATTACCATCCCAGATTTCGTGAGCCAGGCGCCAGCGTTTCAGATCCCAGTAACGATGATCTTCCAATGCAAATTCCACCCGATATTCGCGGACAATATCTTCAAATGTGATTGATTCCAGTTCGCTGATGCCGGCGCGTGTACGAACAGGATTGATGTAGTTCAGCGGATCATCTTCTCCGGTTTTATTGAGCTCATAAGCAGCCTCACAAGCTATCATATATGCTTCTGAAATACGGAAACGAGGATACCACATGGTACTCATCTTCGAATTGGTAGAAGCACCGATGGTTTCGTCCAGGAATTTGCGGAAGAAGAAACCTGTTTTGTTTATACGGATTTCATTTGATTCCATTGGTCCGTTGATAGAAGTTATCAGGCGGTTATTGTCATCGTAAGAATCGGCTTTACCTATGATTTCTTTCCAATTTCCGTTTCCGTCGGGCACTTTCTGACCGGCTTGCAACACTACTTCACTACCTCAAATATAAAGTATATTGATAATCAGTTAGTTACTGTTATCAAGATACAAATGATATGCAAATGTAAGTATAAAACCATATAGAAAAAGTACAAATGGACATTACTTTGTATGATAACATCCTTTTCTACAGATTAAGGGTTAACACAATGTTATACTACTGATATTCAGCATATTGAAGCTGTTCTTCCTTGCATTCAACAAAGAGTGTTAAATTATATTAAATCCTACAGGGCAATTATGATTCGTGCAAAGATAATATTTTGCAGTCAAAGGAAGAAAGACTTCTTGAACCACTTCTATGGTTCTATACTTCTGTTTCTGACGTAAGCTGACCCGTACGGTTTTCGGGTTTTAGACGGACATATATACAGTTTACTTTAGGTTAGCATATATATAAGAGCTAACCAAGGTAAACTAAAGTGTTTTTGTCCTGTAGATACTGCACTTTGTGGACTCTTTTCTCCTTTGACTGCAAAAACCTCTTATAGCCTTATCTCCACCTATAACGTCACTTCACACTGCTGTACCATGCAGTCTGCCATGTACCACCCCATCGGGCTTTGATAAGAATTGTGTTGCAAAGGTACCTGTCATGGCGTTCATCCTGCAAGGTCGGTGCCTGTGGTTTGTCCGTGAAATCTCCACGCTCTGATTGTGGCAGAGGTAGTATTTGACG
>NZ_QTMZ01000067.1:0-21519 GCF_003602935.1 Bacteroides sp. AM54-2NS | reverse complement strand
TTTCTATAAACCGGAATGTTAAAACAAAAATATTTTCTTACGGGCATTTTTATTTTATCGGCTGAAAGACAGCCGATAAAATTGGCGTGGCGGAAAATAGTATGGTTACAGATATAAGTCTCACAAATAGTGAAGAACAAGTACCGTAATATATTTCTCGCTTTTGGTATCATTGCCGTTCTGATAATGATATTCACTTTTGATATGGATTATCAGGAGCTTTGGCTGAATTTGAAGCGTGCAGGGGTATATTTACCTTTGGTTTTGTTGCTATGGCTGTTTGTCTACCTTATTAATACAGTATCGTGGTACATCATCATCCGTAGTGGTGGTAAGACGGGGTTTTCATTTGTCCGGCTCTACAAATTCACAGTAACAGGTTTTGCGCTTAATTACGTGACTCCTGTTGGGCTGATGGGAGGCGAACCATATCGCATTATGGAGCTGAAACCCTATATAGGAATAGAACGCGCCACCTCTTCCGTGATTCTTTATGTGATGATGCATATCTTTTCCCACTTTTGCTTTTGGTTAAGTTCAGTGTTGCTTTACGTTTGTCTCTATCCGGTGGGGTGGATGATGGGGATAATCTTAGGAGCTATTACTGTCTTTTGCTTGCTGATTGTTATTCTTTTTATGAAAGGCTATCGGCAGGGGATGGCTGTGGCTTTTGTCCGTATGGGTGGTCGTATTCCTTTTCTGAAAAAGAAAGTATTTCATTTTGCAAACGCGCATAAAGAGAAGTTGGAGAATATAGACAAACAAATTGCCCTTCTCCACCAACAAAAGAAACAAACCTTTTATAGCGCCCTCTTACTGGAATATACCGCCCGTGTAGTCAGTTGTCTTGAAATATGGCTGATACTGAACGTGCTGACCACCCATGTCAGCTTTGCCGACTGCTGCCTGATTGCGGCTTTCTCTTCTTTACTTGCTAATCTGCTGTTTTTCCTGCCTATGCAATTGGGAGGTCGTGAAGGTGGCTTTGCCCTCGCCGTAGGCGGCCTTTCCCTTTCCGGAGCTTACGGAGTCTATGCCGCTTTGATTACCCGTATACGCGAAATGGTCTGGATTGTAATCGGACTTGTACTAATGAAAGTAGGAAATTTTAAACAATCAAAAGAAAGATATTCTGCTTAAATTTATAACTTTGTCTGATCTATAAAGACTCTTATGAAGGGCTCTATAAAAGAACTTATAGAAAAACTTGTCAAAGGAGTTCTATTTGGATCTATAGAAAAGACTGACGAAAAGACCTATAAAGAAAACGACAATGAATAATTTTATCTTTTACAGCCCTACTGAATTCGTGTTCGGTCGGGATACGGAAGCGCAGACCGGAGTGTTAGTACAGAAATACGGTGCACGCAAAATAATGATTGTTTATGGTGGCGGTTCCGTGATACGTAGCGGCTTGTTGGCCCGTGTTGAGAAATCATTGCAGGAAGTAGGTATTCCCTATTGCATGCTGGGTGGTGTACAGCCTAACCCGATAGACACGAAAGTGTATGAAGGAATCGATCTCTGCCGGAAAGAAAACGTAGACATGATGCTCGCCGTTGGTGGTGGCTCTGTGATTGATACGGCGAAAGCCATTGCAGCCGGAGTTCCTTACAACGGAGATTTCTGGGATTTCTACATCGGAAAAGCCATTGTGACGAAAGCATTGAAAGTAGCCGTTGTGTTAACGATTCCTGCTGCCGGAAGCGAAGGTTCCGGTAACACCGTCATCACGAAAGTCGATGGCTTACAGAAATTAAGCCTCCGTGCTCCCGGTGTACTACGTCCTGTTTTTGCCGTGATGAACCCCGAGCTGACCTACACACTTCCTCCTTTCCAAACCGCCTGCGGCATTGCCGATATGATGGCACACATCATGGAACGCTATTTCACCAACACGAAAGATGTAGAAATAGGCGATCGCCTGTGCGAAGGTACCCTGCTTGCCATCATCAAAGAGGCAACTACCGTCATGAAAGACCCCGAAAACTACGGAGCCCGTGCCAATCTGATGTGGTGCGGAACGATCGCCCACAATGGAACCTGTGGTGTAGGTTGTGAAGAGGACTGGGCTTCCCACTTCCTCGAACATGAAATCAGCGCCATCTATAACGTGACTCATGGTGCCGGACTCTCCGTAATCTTCCCTGCCTGGATGACATGGATGACAGAACACAATGTGGATAAGATAGCCCAATACGCCATCCGAGTGTGGGGAGTGGCAGAATCAGACGATAAAAAGGCGGTAGCCCTTGAAGGAATTTCCCGTCTGAAATCCTTCTTTACTTCCATCGGCCTGCCTGTGACCTTCAAAGAACTTGGCATTGAGAATCCCGACATCGACCGCCTTGCAGATAGTCTGCACCGGAATAAAGGTGAATTGGTAGGCAACTATGTCAAATTAGCGAAACAGGACAGCAAAGAGATATACCGTCTGGCATTATAAAAAAACAGATATAACCGACAGCTGCATCATTTGCCTTTTGATAGAGGATAAATGATGCAGTTATTCTTTTTGCTATTGATTAATACCTAAACAGAAGCAAAAAAAATTTGCTTTAATTATATTTTGGTATAATAGTTGTGTAAAATACCTAAAATTCGTGATTGCTCCGTCTATCATATAAGAATACTTTTGCGGGTGTAATAACTATATATATCCGTTATGCAAAAGCTAAATTCCGGGGCTTTGGATAGAATCTTATTGTTTGTATACATTTTATCACTATCTACTAATGCAATAGCCCAAAACAAAAATAATTCAAAAGAGACATATCTTCTTCCTCCACACGGAAATTATGTTTATGGCCGGGTGATTGAGAAACTCTCTAAAGAACCGATGGTAGGAGTGACGATTCGTTTGGATGGTCATTCTACTGGTGTAATTACCGATATAAACGGTTGCTATGTATTGACCCTGCCCGAAAAAGGCGGTCTGGTTATCTATTCCTACATCGGTTTTGAAACCCGTAAAATCAAAGTCACTTCCCGGCAGAAAGTCGATGTGCAGATGGTAGAAGCTACCGAAAGTATTCAGGAAGTGATTGTAACCGGCTATAACTCCATACAGAAAGAAAGTTTCACTGGAAATACCACAAAGATAGAGAAAGAAGACCTGTTAAAAGTCAACCCGAACAACCTGATTTCGGCCATTCAGACTTTCGATCCCTCTTTCAGAATACAGGAGAATCTGGCTGCTGGTTCCGATCCCAACAGCCTGCCTCAATTCGTCTTGCGTGGTCAGACCGGTATCGGAGAAACGACACTTGGGCAGACCTCCACCTCCTCCATTTCGCGGGAAGTGCTAAGCGGTAATTCCAACCTGCCTATCTTCATACTGGACGGCTTTGAAGTCGATGTAGAAAAGATATACGACCTCGATATGAATAGCATCCACAGCATCAATATCCTGAAAGATGCTGCCGCCACTGCCATGTACGGTTCACGTGCGGCCAACGGAGTAATTGTCATTGAACGGCGTGCGCCTGAAGCCGGAAAGTTCCGTGTACAGTATTCCGGAGTACTTTCTGCCGAACTGCCGGATTTATCCTCCTACAATCTGGTGAACGCCCGTGAGAAGCTGGAAACCGAACGCCTGGCAGGACTATATGACAGCAACACCCCGGAAATAGACCCCTATACCAACGGTACTACCAACGACTCAATAATGTACTGACAGGTGTCGATACCTATTGGCTTTCTCAAGGACTACGCACGGCTCTGAACCATAAGCACTCCGTTTTCATAGACGGTGGAGAAAACGACGTGCGCTGGGGGAGTGGAACTGGGATTCAGAGGAACGGAAGGAGTGATGAAACACTCTTCCCGTAAGAATGCCAATGCCGCTTTTTATGTAGACTACCGCATTGGCGGACTACAAATAAAGAACAAAGTGACCTACACTTATAACAAAAGTACAGATGTCCCCTTCAATTCATTCAGCGATTACTCCCATTTACTTCCTTATATGCGTCTGTATGATGAAAATGGCGATTATGTGCGCCGTCTCGAAAAGTTCGACGGGGCTAGCGGCACACAAGTAAATCCACTGTACGAAATCAACTTCTACAACAGCTTCGACCATTCCGGTTATGATGAAGTAACCGATGATCTTAGTCTGAATTGGCGTATCACCGACGGTCTGCGTCTGCGCGGTCAGTTTTCCGTCCTGATGAGAAATTCTACCGGTGATCTGTACAAAGATCCCGCATCGGCCAGTTATTCAGCCAGTACAGGCAACATCAATGGTGAAAAAACAGAATCCACACAAAAGAGAACAGTGATAGACGGAAGCCTGTCACTCATGTACAACAATACCTTCAAGGGACACAATCTCAATATCTGCTTGTCCTCCAACATGAGACAAACGCAGAGCACTGCTTCCGAAACACGTTACCGGGGATTTCCGGGTGGCGACCTTGTCTCTTCAAACTATGCGGCAGAAGTATACGGAAAGCCCAGCAGCTCCGATAATACCACCCGCTTGGTAGGAGCCTTGCTCACTTCCAACTACACCTACAACAATATCTATCTCGCCGACCTTACAGGACGTATCGACGGTTCTTCCGAATTCGGTTCCGATAAAAGATGGTCCATGTTCTGGTCAACAGGAGCAGGAATCAACATTCATAATTATGATTTTATGAAGTCGAATGAACTCTTTTCCATGTTGAAGTTCCGTGTCTCCTACGGACTGACCGGAAAGACCAACTTCTCCCTCTATTCGGCCAAAGATATGTATCAGCTGCAAACAGACAGCTGGTATCCCACAGGCTACGGTGTATTCCTCTATCAGATGGGAAATCCGAACCTGAAATGGGAACGTAAATACACCCTCGACTATGGAGTTGAAATCGGACTGTGGCACGATAAAATCTATCTGAAAGCCTCTGCCTACGACGAGCGTACCATCGACCTGATAACCGATTATACCATCCCTTCCTCTACCGGATTCACCTCCTACAAAGAAAACATGGGAAAGGTGAAAAACACCGGCGTCGAACTGGAACTGCGGGCACGACTTTACAGTGACAGAAACTGGCTCTTCCAGCTCTACGGCAGCTTTGCAAGAAACAAAAACACGATTATTGAAATCTCCCAGGCAATGCGCGACTATAATAAAAGAGTGGAAGAACTGTTCAGCGGATATAACCCCGAAAGCAGCTCCGATTCAAAATATGCTAAAACATACCTGAAATATTACGAAGGAGCCTCTCTGACCTCTATTTACGGGATGAAGTCATTGGGAATCAGCCCCACAAACGGCAAAGAAATCTACCTTCGCCGGAATGGTGACGTTACCGATGTATGGTCTGCCGACGAATGGACCATTATTGGCGATACAGCTCCCAAGGGACAAGGCTCATTCGGTTATACCCTGTCCTATAAACAGTTATCCATGTTTGCTTCTTTCCTCTATACTTTTGGTGGAGATGCTTACAACAATACCCTCGTCTCCTATGTAGAGAATGCCGACATTAAAAATGACAATGTAGATAAGCGGGTATTGCTCGACCGTTGGCAGAAACCGGGAGACATAACCACCATGAAAGATATTCGTGACCGTAATGTCACCACCGGCGCATCTTCGCGTTTTGTACAGAAAAACAATACCCTGCAATGGAGTTCATTGACAATGAGCTACAATTTCCGTCCCGAACAATTAAAGAAACTCCATCTGTCCGGCCTGCGTCTTTCGTTCACGATGAACGACCTGTTCTATTGGTCTACCATCCGTCAGGACGGGGACTGGATTATCCTTATTCGCGTTCATTCAATCTGACTACTAACATCATATTCTAACCATACAAATGAAGAAACTAATCAGCCATATACTAATAGCCCTGACAGGAATGTTAGCCGTTTCCTGCAATGCCTGGCTGGACGTAACACCAGAAAATGCGATAGCCGACGACGATCTGTTTTCCACCGGTTTCGGCTACCGGAATGCCCTGAATGGTATCTACACCAATCTGGCGTCCGACGAACTTTACGGTAAGCAACTAAGCTGGGGATTCCTTAGTGCCATCTCCCAGCAATACAATCAAAAGGCGGGAACCATCTCTCCGATGTATGCCGACGCTTCCGAACTTATCTATAACACGGTCGACACCGAACCCGTCGTGACAGCTATCTGGGAAAAAGGCTATAAAGTGATAGCCAACCTGAACAAGCTCATCGAGAACATCCGGCCCACGGACATCTCTTTGTTCGAATACGGAGAAGAAGAGAAAAACCTCATTTACGCCGAAGCCTTGTCATTAAGAGCCATGATGCATTTTGACCTACTTCGCTTGTTTGCTCCTGCAACGGCAACCAATCCTTCGGGCGCCTATCTTCCTTACCGCGATAAATACGAAGCCGCAGTGGTAGAAAAATGTACCGTTACCGATTTTATCGAGAAAGTCCTGAAAGACCTGCTCGAAGCGGAAGACATTCTGCGTAAGTTTGACACCGAATACCATCCCGAAGCGATGTACGCTTCACAAATGTACGAACCTACTCCCGAATGGAATGCCCGCTACCGCTTCAACTCCGGTTCCTATATAGACGATATGGGAGCATTCTTCTGGTATCGTGGCATCCGCTTCAACTATCTGGCATTGCTGGGGTTGAAAGCCCGTGTCTGCATCTATGCCGGTCCTGCCTACTACAAGAATGCCGAGACAGCCGCCAAAGAACTTTACAACACCTATTACCAGCAGAAACGGTGGATAGGCTTTACAGAAGGAGAGAACATTACCTGCAATCTCAATTCCCGATATACAAAAGTCTCCCACGACATATTGTTCGGCTTGTACAAGAAACAGCTGGCTACGGATTATGAACAGGCCGTATGGGGCTCTTCCTCTTCTTCGTCAACCACCCGTTTGCCGTTGGCAAATATCCCTTCCCTGTTTGCTTCGGACAATACGGGCGTATATACCGACTATCGGCTCACCTACCTGATCGGGACTACCAATGAAACCCAGTCGAAGTATTACACACTGAAGTATAACCCTTCCGTAGAATCAGTAGTAGAAGCAATGGAGAATCCGATGATACCAGTGATCCGGTTCAGTGAAATCTGTCATATCCTGGCGGAGATCAGTAGCTATAATGGCAAGATAACCGAAGGAATCAACTACCTCGAAACAGTTCGAAAAGCCCGTGGAGCTGAACGTACCCTTAGTCTGACAGTCAGCACCCGTGAACAACTGGATGCCGAAATACTGCTCGATATACGGAAAGAAATGATAGGCGAAGGTGGAACCTTCTACACCTACAAACGGATGAACCTCTCCACCGTGCCCGATTCCGACGAGGAGGAGAAATCAACATGACAGGTTCTTATGTACTTCCATTGCCTACCAGTGAAACAACCAACTAATGCCCGGATAAGATGAAACGAATATTGACATATACCATCTTCTGCCTGCTGTTCGTTCTCACCTCTTGCAGTGAAGAGCAGCTGGACGTTTATAATGGAGACAATTACGTCTATTTTACTTACATGAGCGATAAGTCTCCACAGAAAATAACATTCAACTTTGCTACAGATGCACCCTTGCTTCGAGAAGGAACCGTGAAAGTGAAAATGACACTTCTTGGCTACCTGCTCGAAGAAAATGCCACCTGTGATATTTCCGCAGTGGGAGAGAAAAGCACCGCCCGTTCCGGCATCGACTATGCCCCTTTGACCTCCGGCATCTTCCATAGCGGACTGGCGGAAGACACCTACGAAGTCACCGTCTATCGCAATGAAGACCTGCTCAACACAGACTACACCCTTACCCTTTCACTGGATGCAGTGGAAAACTGTCTGGTGGGTCCGGCAGAATACAAACACGTCACGATTCAAGTGACCGACCGGATTTCCCAACCTGTTTGGTGGAACCAGAGTTCGGCAGCCAATCTGGGTACTTATTCGGATATGAAATACCGTGTTTTTATCATTTTCATGGATGGTGAGATACTCGAATCATTGGATAAATACACCGGTATTGAGTTTGTCAACCTGATAGCCGACTTCAAGGCCTGGTGGAAAGACCAGTGGCAGCAAGGCAATTACCAATATTATGATACAGACGGAGTGACACCGCTGTATGAAACCATTCTCGATAACTGATAATAAATTATGAAGCGAAAAACAATACTATTCATTTCAATCCTGCAGCTTCTCGTGATAACCGGCTGTTATGACGATTTGGGAAACTATGACTATACAAACTCTACCAAAGTTTCTTTTGTGAACTCCGCTTCATCGGACTACACGTTTATGGTAGGCGACCTTTTCGAGATGGATGCGCCCATCAACTTCTCAACGGACATCGGGAATGTTGATGAACTTTTCACCGTTCAATGGTATCTGAACCGTGAACTGATCTACACAGGTTATCATCTGAAGTATCAGTTCGAAAAAGGCGGAACGTACGAACTGATACTGAAAGTCATCAATAAGGAAACGAATGAAACATACATCAGCAATAAATATACCTTGACGGGAAAGAACAGTTTCGACTGGGGCTGGATGATTCTCTCCAACAAAGGAGACGGAAAATCTTCTTTATCTTTCATCAATCCCGGCCTCCGGGCTACGCACGATGTAGAAAACATCATCGAAGATGGTCTGGGTACAGACCCGCTCGGGATCTATTACTATTATGTATTAGGCTCTATCTCCGGTTCCTACGTGTCAGGTTTGCCGAAAATCCTGATAAATCAGGGTAGTGGAAGTGTCACGCTAGATGGCAATTCGTTGCAAAAAGACATGTGGCTTGCCCACGAATTTGAAAACCGTAAAGAGCCGGAAGGCTTGAAGATAATGGACTTCGCATTCAAGGAAGAATATTACGTGATTTGCTCCGAACAGGGGGAAGTGTATATCCGTGCCGTAGGCACTGACAATAAAGCGATTCCTTATTACGGGAAGTACGGCGCCATGCCGTATGAGTTTGAGGGAGGTAGCCGTATCACCTGTTTCGCACCGTTCCACAACGTCACTTATTGGTGTGCCGACGAAGAACGTTGTATCTTGTATGATGAGCAAAATGCCCGTTTTATCGGCATTACACATTATCCGCAGTGGGGAGCAGTTTATACTCCTGCCATCGTCTACTTCAAAACATACGATCAGGATTTGGAAGTTCCCTCCGGTGTGTTGCGGGTGAACAATATGGGAGCGGGAACCCGCTGCCTGGCAATAGGGGCTTACGAAAAGAAAGATGTACCTCCAACGGCGGGCTGACATTTTGGTCAAACTACGTGTCGCTGATTGACGTGCAGGGAACCGGAAATTATGATTTGCACGAGTTTGCCGTAAAAGACATGGATAATAACTCTCACCTGATAACCGGTACGGATCAATACGGATTCAGCGGCAGCTCCTTATTGACTCCGCAAAGTGTCATTAAGATGTCCTCCAATTTTGAAAAGAACCCTTATTTCTACTTTACCGATGGAGATAAGAATCTCTATATATACAGTATGCAGATGCGCAGTCATATGCTGGCTTACACAGCAGGCAGCCGTATCACCGGCATCAGTGGAAGTCCTGTTGTTTGTGAGTTTTATGGCTATGGGGGAAATAGCACTGATCCGAATTTCCGGCTGGCACTTTCGCAGGAAAATGGGGATATCGCCATCATCGATGTAAACACGAGCCAGATGGTACGTCTCTTCGAAGGTTTTGCTCCCGATTTGGAATTGAAGACTTTTAGCGGGTTTGGCGATGTGAAAGGCATGGTATGGTGCACGAACTATGAAGGAGAATATTAATTGGAAAAAGAAAATAACCTATCAGTAAATAATTAATCATTTAAACGAGAAAAGTATGAAAAATAGACTGTTTTATTTTGCTGCTTGTGTAGCTTTAGTATTGTCTTCAGTAAGTTGCAGCAGTGACGATGGTGAAGAAGAAGATGCAGATATTCCCGTAGTGGGGAAAATTGCTGTTTCCGGTGCTTATAATGTGTATTCCCATGGAAGCCAGGGATGGATTGAAGCGGACAAGATAGGAATATATGTGTTGTCCGATGGCAAACCGCAGGATAACTTGCCGTATGCTCCGTCGGAAGTAGCGGTGGCTACTACTACAGAATTGGATGGTAAAACGTATATAGTATATGATCGTGATAGTCGTGTGACTGAAGATATTACGCTGAATCCTTCTTCCGAACTTGCTGCAGGATTTAAGGGTGGCGATCACACTATTTATGCCTATACGCCCTATAACGCAGCTTCACAAGATTATAAGGCTGTCGCTTTGCCCAACTTAGCTGTGCAGGAGTATTATGAATCAGAGTTTATGCCGCATCGTAATTATAGCTTTGCTTATGCTTCGGCTACTACATCTAGCTATTCTGCTGCAACTGTTTCTTTGGGAGAATTCAAACCATTGTTTTCTCAAATCACTTTACCGGGTGCGGGATGCCCGGATTCTTTTGTCGGTAAGAAATTTACTAAAGTGGTGGTGAGCTGTGACCATCCGATTGCCTACGAAGATGGAGCAACTGTAGATTTGTCGACAGGTAAAATTTCCGGTACTCCGATAAACAGTATTACTTATAATCTTCCTAATGGCGGCTTCGAGATAACTGCCGGGTATTTTGGTGCCAGTTTGGAGACCTGTTATATGATGATTGCCGTACCTTTTGAAACAGGGCTAACTTATACCTATAATTTTACTTTGACAATTGATGGACAGGAATATACTATTTCAGGCAAACCGAATGAAAAGATGTCTAGTATCAACAACTTAAATATGTATGGCATTGCCGGTATCGAATAATTATTATCTTTGTATCTGTATATAAATATTAAAAAAGAAAGCATGAAGAAATTAGTTTCAATTCTGATGATTCTGGCAATGATCGTTCCATTGGCCGGAGCACAATCGACGGACATCTTCAAGAAAAAGAAGAAAAAGAAGAGCAAGACGGAAGCGGTGGATAAAGCCAAGGCTGACTCCATTGCCAAGAGTAAGAAAGATGCTCTGCAACCTTACGCAAAAGTAATCACCGGCAAAGCCAAAACAATGGACGGCTTTTTTAAAGTGCATTACGTAGATGGTAAATATTTCTTCGAAATAGCCGACTCTCTTTTCGGACGTGATATTTTGATTGTGAACAGAGTTGTGAAAGCACCGGTAGACGCGCAGAAACGTAAAGTAGGCTATCCGGGAGATTACATCAGCGACGAAGTGATCCGTTTCGAGAAAGGACGCGGCGACAAACTGTTCGTGCGTGAAATCTCTTATCTCGAACATTCTGCTGATACACTGGGTATGTATCAGGCCGTATTGAACTCCAATGTTCAACCCATTGTGGCCACCTTCCCGCTGAAAACTGTCCGTAAAGAAGGAGAAACTACCAACTATGTGATCGACATGACCGACTATATCCGTAAGGACAACGAAATGTTTTCATTCACCAGCCGGGTGAAAGACAACATCGGAGCGAGCAGCATGGTAGACGACGCCAGTTATATCGACACACTGAAAGCCTTTCCGCAAAACATCGAAATACGTACCGTGCGTACCTTCCAGCGGAAGAAAGGAGGAGGCAGTGGACTTGAGAAACTGCTGGCAGCTTTCTTTGCCACCTCTACCACTCCGTTGACTTACGAACTGAACAGCTCTATGCTATTACTTCCCAAGGAACCGATGAAACCGAGATTGCACGACGACCGGGTAGGTTACTTTGCTGTGAGCTATAAGGATTTTGACGAGAATCCGCAAGGAGTGAAGTATAAAGCGAATATCACCCGCTGGCGTCTCGAACCCAAAGACGAAGACCGCGAGAAATACCTGCGTGGCGAATTGGTGGAACCAAAGAAACCGATTATCATTTATATCGACCCTGTCACTCCGAAGAAATGGGTTCCGTACCTTATTCAGGGAGTGAACGACTGGCAAGCCGCTTTTGAGAAAGCAGGATTCAAAAATGCAATCTTCGGCAAAGAAGCACCGACGGACGATCCTACCTGGAGCTTGGAAGACGCCCGCCATTCGGCTATCGTGTACAAGCCTTCCGATATTCCGAACGCAAGCGGACCTCACGTGCACGACCCTCGCAGCGGTGAAATTCTTGAAACGCATATCAACTGGTATCACAATGTGATGAGCCTGCTTTACAACTGGTACATCGTGCAGGCAGGAGCCATTGATCCGGGAGCACGCAAACCGATGTTCGACGATGAACTGATGGGCGAACTGGTACGTTTTGTATCTTCCCACGAGGTGGGACATACATTAGGACTGCGTCATAACTTCGGTTCTTCCAATACCGTCCCGGTAGAGAAACTTAGAGACAAAATATGGGTGGAAGCCAACGGTCATACACCGTCTATCATGGACTATGCACGCTTCAACTATGTGGCACAGCCGGAAGACAACGTTTCACGTTCGGGAATATTCCCCCGTATCGGTATGTATGATAAATGGGCGATTGAATGGGGCTATCGTTGGATGCCTGAATATGAAACGGCGGAAGCCGAAATACCTCATTTGAATAAGTGGATCATTGAGAAGCTGCGGGAGGACAAACGCTATACGTTCGGAACGGAACTCGACAGAAACGATCCCCGCAACCAGAGTGAAGATTTGGGAGATGATGCCATGCTGGCAAGCTCGTATGGAATCAAAAACCTGAAACGTGTGATGCCTGAAATCATGAACTGGACTTATGAACCGAATGAGGGTTATATGAAAGCTGTCCGTTTGTATCAGAATGTGGTGGGACAATTCGACTTGTACATGGGCCATGTGGCTACCAATGTGGCCGGTATCTACCACAATCCGATTTCTGTGGAACAGACAGACATGAAAGCGGTGGAATATGTTCCGAAGGATATTCAGAAGAAAGCGGTCGACTTCCTGAACAAGGAACTGTTTACCACACCGACCTGGCTGATGGATGATAAACTGTCCGAAAGAACTGGTATCAATACTTTCAATTCGATCTACCGTGTACAGAGCAGTACATTGAAACAACTGCTTAGCAGCCGCACACTTGATAAGATGACGGACAACGAACTGGTCAACGGAGCGAAGGCATACACAGCCAACGATTTGTTCCGTGATTTGAAGAAGAGTATCTGGAGCGATATGCAAGGAGGAAAGAAACCGGATGCTTCCCAACGTAGTTTGCAAAAGACTTATGTCAATGCGTTGATTGGAATGCTTGATAAACCGAAGAACAGTTCCGGTTCGCTCGGAAGTCTGGGTGGTTATTCGCTCGTAGCTTTCGATTTCCCTTCTGAAGCACCGACTATTGCACGCGGACAGTTGACTGATCTTAGAAGAGACCTGACCAATGCGGCAAATGCTTCCAGTGGAATATACAGAAGTCATTATCTGAACTTGAAAGCGTTGATTGATGCTGCATTCGACGTGAAGTAGAAAAATAATTTACGATTAAGTTCATTTACGATTAGACGATTTACGATGTACGATTGGAGTTAGTACATGGTAAGTCGTCTAATTTGTAGATTAGCTGATTGTAAATACGTTCTTTTTGCCCCATATTTACGACAGTATTAGGTGGCTTTGCCCCATTTTTGAAACATGAACGATAGACTTTTGCCCCATCTTTGAAACAAAATCAATGGTATTTTGCCCCATCTTTGGAAATTCTTTATAACTTTGTTGCTGAAAATCAATAAATTTGTGGTTTATGTTTAAAAGAGATATCTTATTTCATCTGGAAAGATGGAAAGACGATACGCATAGAAAGCCTTTGATATTGCGTGGAGCAAGGCAAGTCGGTAAAACAACGGTAGTCAACGAATTTGGAAAGCAGTTTGACAATTACCTGTATTTGAATTTGGAGAAACGGGAGGCAGCATCCTTGTTTGAGTTGAATGTATCTCTAAAAGATTTGATGCCTTTATTTTTTGCACATTGTGGAAAGATAAGGAATGAAGGAACTATATTACTTTTTATTGATGAAATTCAAAATTCAGCAAAGGCAGTAGCGTTATTACGCTATTTCTATGAAGAATTACCTGATATTTATGTAATTGCTGCCGGTTCATTATTAGAAAACCTGATAGATGTACGTGTTTCATTTCCGGTGGGAAGGGTGCAATATATGGCATTGCGTCCTTGTTCATTTCGCGAGTTTCTGGGTGCTGTTGGAGAAGAACCTTTATTATCCGTTTTAGATAAGCCTGAAATCACTCTCGCTTTCCATGATCGTTTGATGTTATTGTTTAATATCTATACGTTGATTGGAGGTATGCCGGAAGTTGTGCAACTCTATGCGGAGCGCAGGGATATTTTATCCTTGGAGTCCACTTATGAAACTCTTTTGCAAGGCTACCGGGATGATGTGGAAAAATATGCTTTGGGAAAACAACTTCCGGAAGTGATTCGCTTTATATTAAAAGAAGGATGGCATAAAGCTGGACAAATTATAACTTTAGGAGGATTTGCTGGTTCGTCTTATAATGCTCGGGAAGTGGGAGAGGCTTTTCGTTTATTGGAAAAGGCGATGTTGCTGGAATTAGTTTATCCGACTACGGCAACGGAAGTTCCGGCCACTCCTGAAATAAAGCGTATGCCCAAACTGGTCTGGTTAGATACAGGATTGGTGAATTATGCGGCACAAGTACAGAAAGAGGTTTTGGGAGCAAAAGATATAATGGATGCTTGGCGTGGTATGATAGCGGAGCAGATTGTAGCGCAAGAACTGTTGACACTGACAGATAAAGTCAGTCAGAAACGTTGTTTCTGGGTGCGTAATAAAAGTGGTTCTAATGCAGAAGTCGATTATGTGTGGGTGCAGGATCTATGGTTTATCCCATTGAAGTCAAATCAGGCATAACGCCCACTTGCGTTCCTTACATTCTTTTATGAATCACTCTAATCAGACTGTTGCAGTCAGAATATGGTCGCAGCCTTATGCTGTGGATGAGGTAAAGACGGCAGACGGAAAAGAATTCAAATTGATAAATCTACCTTTTTACCTCGTTGGAAAATTAGACAGCATATTGCGTCGGTTTGAAACAACCTTTGATAACGCGTAGTCTAGCAAAATCATAAGTTAAAGATTAGGCACGGATTACATAGATTTCACGGTTAGTGCTATGCTTGTACAAAGCAACCGTGAAATCCGTGTTATCCGTGCCTAAATTATAATAAAGCTATTTTTTTTTAGACTTTATCCCAATCCGTTTCAGCATTAAAACAGGGACAGGCCTTGATCCATTCTTCCGGTTCTATTTCGCCGTTTCCGTTCAGGTCGGGACTTAGATCCCGATGTCCGCAGATCCGGCAATTCGGATAATCTTTCAATAAAGCGAGAATCAATACCCGGAGCGAATGTTTCTGCCATTCGGTACGGGTATCTTTCGGTTGTCCTTTGCAATCGAGTCCGCCCTCATAGCAGATACCTATACTTTCTTTGTTGAAACCGCGGCTGTGCGCACCAATTCGTTCTATCGGACGGGTAGATTTTATATCCCCGTTCTTGCGGATATAGAAATGATAACCCGTTCCGTTGAATCCTCGTCTGCGATGACAGACGTCCAGGTCATATTCTGTGAAACTCTTGTCTTCGCGCGTAGCGGAGCAATGGATTACTATCAGGTTTATAGTTCTCATGAATGGATTAAATAGATTGAATAGGTTCTGTAAATTGCACAGGTTCCATAATTTGCATTAATTGAATCATTATCATGCCTCTGCTGCACTACGTTGTGCACATTCCTTATTAATACATTGTAAGGCAGCAGCCTGTGCCAGCTGATCTCTTAATGAGAATATCTCCGTATGCATCTCTTTCACTTTCGAGCTAAGGTCGAAATAATCCTTCAACACTTTTTCCAATTGCTGCATCAGAAAAGTATATTGGTCTTTCACCAGTTCGCTGAACTCTTTTACTTCTTGCGCCATTACTTTGCGCTTTTTGCGATTACTGCCCAGAAAGGGCAGGATCGTCATAATGATCTCTATGATTTTATCGAGCATTTTAATAAATTGAGGATTGAAAATTGAGAATTAAAAAATAAATGTAGAAGAAAACAGAAACCGCATGGAGAGTAACTGTAGAAATCACTCTGTAATACCCATGCGGCACTGTTTTTAATGATTAAGCTGCCGGGTCCGGAGCTTCTCCGCTTCCACCGCTACCGCTGTTTCCACCATCCGCGTCTTCTCCGTCACCCTTTCCGGCCAGGATGAAATCGACATTATTCTCGCCTCGGGTAGTGGCATGACTCGTATTCACCAGCTGAAGTGCCTTGTCTGCCACAAAACGAACATTTACTCTGCGGATATTGCGCACCGTGCAATCCTTCTCCTTTTCCGCCCCTTCGCTGCTCAACGTGATATGGAACGTGCCCAATCCGTCGATCTTCACCTTGTCGCCCTGGGTAAGCGACAGGCGCAACTGCTCAACAAAAGCCTCGATGGAATGCTTCACATCTCCTGCTGTAAGCGATGAGTTCGCTTCGATGGCATCGGCCAGCTTGTTGATGTCCATCACTCTCACTGTACCCGATTTCTGGCGTACATAATACAACATCTGTGAATCCGGCTGATTCACATACTTTCTGCGCTGATAGCGCTCCACTAATACATTCATACAATTAAAAAAGTTAAGGTTTAAGTAATAATATTTTCTGTCCTTGTTGACATTACAAATATACGAAATTTGAAAGGGAAAGTCAAGTATTTTGCTATTTATTTTATATCAATAATGAAATAAAAAAGAAATTCCATACAGCTATATATTGTAATATAAAATTGTATGGAATCGGGGTGAATCTGTATCTATTTAGCATGTTTCAGCATGTATTCCAGCGGTGGGACGTATTCGGTGATTTTTGTCATTGCCGAATTATGCCTGAAGTATACGTTTCCCGTCTCTCCGTTGCGTTGTTTGGCTATGATTGCTATGCCTAGTTCTTCGGTAGGGTAACCGCTTTCGCGGTCGGTTGTTATTCGTGCGAGGGCGGGGCGGTAGAGTAATATCACGACGTCCGCATCCTGCTCGATTGCGCCACTTTCGCGGAGATGTGCCAGTTCGGGGCGGCCTGCGGGGCGGTTTTCCGATTCGCGGTTTAGCTGGCTAAGCAGTACCACCGGTACGTTTAGCTCTTTGGCCAGCAACTTCGCTTTGCGGGTGGCTTGTGCCACTTCCTGTTCGCGGTTGCGGTTGTTTTGGCCGGTTGTCATGTCGCAGAGTTGCAGGTAGTCTATAATGATCGCGTCGCACGCATGTTGGCTTTGCAGCAGTCGCGCGCTGGATCGTACGTGTTCCATGTTGACCGAGGTGCTGTCGTCTACGTGTATCGGCAGACGTTTGAGGTCGGCGGCTGCCGTGCGTGCCTCTGCAAGCTCTTGCGGGCTGACGGTTCCCGACCGCCAATGGCGGGCACTGACTTCGCTGGCTGCTGTCAGCCATCGGTCGGCCAGTCTTTCTCCTTGCATTTCGAGGCTGTAGACGGCTACGGCATGTCCTGCCATGGCTGCGTTTCGTGCCAGATGTAGTGCGAATGCCGTTTTTCCTACGCCGGGACGGGCGGCGATTACCACTAGTTCGCCGTTTTGGAGTCCGGACGTCATGCGGTCCAGGTCTGCCAGTCCGGTAGGGATGCCGGTCACTCCGTTTATGTTGTTGGCAATACGTCCTTCGGCTTCGGTCATGGTGGCGGTCATCAGTTCATCCATGTCCCGCATGTGGTTGTTGTGGCCGAATTCGCCTTCCAGACGGTCGAGCAGGTTGTGCGCGTCCATCAACGAGTCGTCGATGTCCATCGTTTCGTCTAGCGAGCAGGCGAGTAGTTTGTTGAATCCCAAGGTCATTTCGCGTCGTAGATATTTCTCGTGTACGATCTGCGCGTGATATTCGAGGTGGGCGGAAGTCGCCACTTTGCTGCTCAACTGGGTGATGCCGAACGCTCCGCCCGCCTCTTCGAGCTTTCCGCGGTGGGAAAGCTCTTCTTTTACGGTGAGGATGTCTATTTTCATTCCGGCGTGGTACATAGCCAGTATGGCGGCGTAGATCAGTTGGTGGCGCAGGACGTAGAACATTTCGGGGCGCAGCTTGTCGGCTATCAGTGGTATAGCCCTCTGCTCTATCAGGCAGGCGCCGATGATGGCTTCTTCTATTTCGGGAGCTGTGGTGAAACTCTGTTTTCGGTATTCATAATCAGTGTTTGTTTAATCAGTCTTCGTTTAATTGGGATTCGTTTTATCAGTATTCGTTTAGGAAAGCTTTGTTGGATAAATAGCTGGCGGCGTGGAGCAGGTAGTTGATGTTTGTTTGGTGGAAATAATATCTTCTACCTTGTCGATGGCGAGTTGCTGTTCCTTGTCGCTTAATTTTTTCCATTCGCGTTGCGCTTTGGCGATGTTTTCTTTGGGAAGCTGCGTGATGCTGTGAAACTCATTCCAAAACAGGCGGAACTTCTCGTTGACGGCTTTCTTTTTCTGCTTGCCGCTGTCGGGGGCTCCTACCCATTTGTCGTATTCGACGACACGGATATGCAGGGACGAGTTGTTGGGATGGGGGACGATTTCGATGATCCCCAGGATGGCAAGGGCGTGTATGAATCGGAAGGTTTTTCCGACAGACCAGCGGAAAATGCGGCTCTAGTCGCGGTAGCTGAACATGCTTTCGCCTCTTTTGCACAGGTAGTCTTTGTGCTGCCGGTCGCTGTATAACGTGTCCGAATAGTTTACTTTCATCAGGATTTTCAGGAGCGCTTCTATTTCTCCGGCTTCTATGTTCGGGTCTTCTATCTGTTGTTGTAGCAGGGCTTTGGGGATAATGAGAAAACCATGTTCCATCATGCTTCAAAATTGAAATTGTTCATTGGGTTATCGTTTTAAATTTCTGTAAAGGTACGCCGTTCTTGTGCGATGCGCAAGGGGTGTGGTTCCGTGCGGACGGGTGTGGATGAATAAAGGGTGCCGCGATGCGCAAATGGCTGTTTTTTTCTTCTTTCATGAAGCCGGGGAAGGAGTGGGGATGGAACGAATGCTCTGTTGGTGGTTGGCGGAGCTTCTGTTGGTGGTTGGTGGAGCTTCTGTTTGTGACTGGTGGAGCTTCTGTTGGAGAAAAAACAAAGCCTCGTTTGGGGGGATTCGAAGGTCTTGTTTGTAGTGAAAAAACGGTCATTTTTGCCGAACGCTTTGTGGAACGCTTTTTTCTTTCTGTAAATAGCTGTATGATTGGTAGTTATCTTCGTTTTGAAAAAAAGTGATGAACGCAAAGTGGAATACATAATAAACAATAAAAGATAAATGATATATTTAAAAATATATAGTTCGATTTTCCTTTTATTTCTTGTCCGTGTTTTCGTTTTCTGTTACGCGCTAAACGTTTGTCGGCAAGTCAATGTGGGGAGGTCCCCAGTGTCGGTAGATGATTAGCTGCATTTCAGGACTGACATCGATTGTTTGGCTGGTGTAATACGCAGCAACCAGTTGTTCGTTCAATGTCTTGTTTGCTTTAATGCGTTTGCGCATTTTTTTGCTGGCGGAAGAAGCGTTTGCCAGATCGGGAAAATACTCCTTCGCCAATTCGGAGAAATACTTGAATCCATTAATGCTGTAGCGTTCGGCAGCTGGTTCATTGTTGTTCATAATTTTTTTATACTTTAAATGGTTAAAATAATATGTTGTTTGAAAAATTGCGCAAATGTATGAAATTTACTTTGATGATTAATGTAAATGTTTTAGTTTTTATTTTTTAGATTTTATGTATGTAAATTTTTGAAGATATATTTTTGTATTTTACTAAAGTAAAATGTGGGAAAAGTAAATATTAATTATTAATTTATTTTTAATGAAAAAGGAAAGTTTTACTTTGTTTATGAAACAAGTGGCTGTTGATTTGCAGCAGAGTGGAAATTTAGGGACTGCTCATGTATACAGAAGTACGTTGAATGCGATTCTTACTTTTCAGGGTTCCGATCGTTTGTCGTTTCGGGAAATCACTCCGGAGTGGCTGAAGCATTTTGAGGGTAGTCTTCGTGCACGTGGGTGTAGTTGGAATACGGTGTCTACGTATCTTCGCACGTTGCGTGCGGTTTACAATCGCGCTGTCGATCTTCGGAAGGCATCATACGTGCCGCATCTTTTTCGCTCCGTATATACAGGTACGCGGGCAGACCGCCGTCGGGCATTGGATATGGAGGATATGAAGAAGGTATTTGCCCGTCTGTTGCAGTCGGACGCCATCACTCCTGCCATGAAGGGGGCGCAGGAGTTGTTCATTCTTATGTTCTTGCTTCGGGGACTGCCTTTTGTCGACTTGGCTTATTTGCGCAAGAGTGATCTCCGGGGAAATGTGATTAGTTATCGTCGTCGTAAAACGGGACGTCCGTTGTCTGTGACGTTGACGACGGAAGCGATGTTTCTTTTGCAAAAGTATATGAATCGGGAGGAACAGTCGCCTTATTTGTTCCCGATTCTTCATAGTGACGAAGGTTCGCCAAAGGCGTATAGGGAATATCAACTGGCATTGCGCAATTTTAATTATCAGTTGGAATTATTAGGAAAGGCATTGGGACTCAAAGACCGGTTGAGCTCGTACACCGCCCGCCATACCTGGGCTACGACTGCGTATTATTGCGAAATTCATCCGGGTATTATTTCCGAAGCGATGGGACATTCGTCCATCACCGTGACAGAAACTTACTTGAAGCCTTTCCGAAATAAGAAAATTGATGAAGCAAATATGCAGGTACTTGATTTTATAAAACGATCTGTGGTCGGTGTAAGTGCTTGATTTTTATTCTGTTACTTTGTAGGTAACGGGTTGAAATATCGGTGCAAATATGAGCATATTTCTTAAAACAACCAAACGAAATCATACATTTTTTCTAATAAACTACTCAAAACAGGAATTAAACAAATAAAACACGCGGATTCTTTGTATTAGGGCTTTGTTAACTTCTAAATTTTGCAAAAGGTCTCCCGCCCCTCTGCCGCTTCTAAGAAGCAGGGGTAAAAATGTAATCGCATATTGTTTCATTTTTCCGTATTGACTACTCCAAAAGAGCAGGAACAAAGGTTTCTCCGTTACCTACAAAGTAACGGGCGGTCTATTATTGAAACTTAGTGTTTAATAATATATTATTAATGTAATTTTTAAGTAGTTATGAAGAAAAATTTTGTTAGGGTAATGCTTTTCGGGGCATTGACGCTTGCTACTGTCACTTATGTAGGCTGTAAAGACTATGATGATGACATCGACAATCTGCAAACGCAGATTGATGCCAATGCGGCAGGTCTTGCTGAACTGCAAGCAAAAGTGAATGCAGGTAATTGGGTAACAGACATTAAAAGTATCACTGGTGGATTTGAAATTACTTTCAACAATGGAAATAAATATTCTATTGTGAATGGTAAAGATGGATCTGTCGTTGAAATTGGAGAAAATGGAAACTGGTTTATAGACGGTGTTGATACTGGGAAACCGGCACGAGGTGAAAAGGGTGAGACCGGTGCTACTGGTCCTGTCGGTCCTGTTGGCCCCGAAGGTCCTGTTGGTCCTGTTGGCCCCGAAGGTTCTGTTGGTCCTGTTG
>NZ_QTMZ01000066.1:0-22138 GCF_003602935.1 Bacteroides sp. AM54-2NS | reverse complement strand
CCGATGGTACTGCGTAACAGTGGGAGAGTAGGTAGCCGCCGTTTTTAGAGAAGCCCCTTGATTCAGCAACGAATCAAGGGGCTTTCTGTTGTTTGGTACTTTGCAAAAAGATCCATCAATGAATCAAGAGGGGCTGTTTTTAAGGACGGATAAAAGATAACCTCTTCTCTTCTTCCGCAAATAGGATAGCAGTATTCACTAATGCCAAATGTGATACCAATAGCTTTTGTTATTTAATCTTGTATTAATATCCTGTTTGTCGCTTTCAATATATATTTGTTTTCAAATATCTTTTGGATTCCTTATATTTGTTTTCCGGTTTGAAAAATCCGGAAATGTGTCATTTAGTAATAGGAAAAGGGCAAAAGTGGAACAAAATAGGTGTAGGTCTGTGATTTTTTTGCAAACGAATCTTTTTTCTTTTCTTCTTTCTCTTTTTTATCAAATTGATTTTTGTAAATTTGGCGAGAATCTGAGAAAGGACACATAGTTAATATAGTAATAATACTAAATACTCCTGTTAATATGGAAAACAAAATTCAAGAGTTGACCGATAAGATTTATCGTGAAGGCGTGGAAAAAGGAAACGAGGAAGCGCAAAGACTTATCGCGAATGCTCAGGAAGAAGCTAAGAAAATCATTGAGGATGCCCGTAAAGAGGCAGAATCAATTGTAAACTCCTCTCGTAAATCTGCTGATGAGTTAGCAGAAAATACTAAATCAGAGTAAAACTATTTGCCGGTCAGGCTGTGAATGCGCTCAAATCTGAAGTCGCTACAATGGTAACTGACAAGTTGATAACCGCTTCCGTGAAAGATTTCGCTCAGGATAAAGATTATCTGAACGCGTTTATCGTAGCATTGGCATCCAAATGGAGCATAGACGAACCTATCGTCATCTCAACAGCCGATGCGGAATCACTGAAAAAGTATTTTGCAGCTCATGCAAAAGCTTTATTAGACAAGGGAGTGACTATCCAGCAAGTAAATGGTATCAAGACTCTGTTTACCGTTTCTCCGGCGGACGGTTCGTATAAGGTGAACTTCGGAGAAGAAGAATTCATGAATTACTTCAAAGCGTTCTTGCGTCCTCAATTAGTAGAAATGCTATTTTAAAAGAAGCGACTATGAGTAGTAAGTACTATTACTTGGTAGCAGGTTTGCCGGAACTTTCACTGGAAGACAGTAAGCTGAGCTATACAGTAGCCGATTTTAAAACTGAAATCTACAATGGATTGTCTGCTTCAGACCGGAAGTTGATCGACTTGTTTTATCTGAAGTTTGATAATGCAAATGTGCTGAAACTTCTCAAAGATAAAGAAGCGGAAATCGACAAACGGGGAAACTACTCTGCTGAAGAGCTCACAGAATATATTTCTATTCTGAGAGAAGGCGGAGAAATCAGTCCTAAAGAATTTCCGGTTTATCTCTCCACTTTTATAACTGATTATTTGAATACTCCGGCTGAAAGTACGACTTTGCACGAAGATCATCTGGCTGCTTTGTATTATGAGTATGCCATGAAGTGTGGAAATAAGTTTGTTTCTGCCTGGTTTGAATTCAATCTGAACATCAATAATATTCTTGTTGCATTTACCAGCCGTAAATTCAAGTGGGATATTGCTTCCAATGTTGTGGGAAATACGGAAGTATGCGAAGCATTGCGTACATCAAGTGCCCGCGATTTCGGACTGTCCGGTGAAGTGGATGTTTTTGAATCGTTAGTGAAAATCAGTGAGATTACAGAACTGGTGGAGCGTGAGAAGAAGTTGGATGCCCTGCGGTGGAACTGGATGGAGGATGCTATTTTCTTCGACTATTTCACTATTGAGCGTATTTTTGCTTTCCTGCTGAAGCTGGAAATGATTGAAAGGTGGATTTCACTGGATAAGGAAAGAGGTAATCAGTTGTTCAGAAGCATTATTGAGTCGCTGAAGAACGAAGTGCAGATTCCTGCAGAATTCAGATAATAAAATAAAAAAAATATATGGCAACAAAAGGAACTGTTAGTGGCGTTATTGCCAACATGGTGACCCTCGTCGTTGACGGACCGGTAGCTCAAAATGAGATTTGTTATATCTCGACCGGTGGCGATAAGTTGATGGCGGAGGTGATTAAGGTTGTAGGTTCACATGTATATGTCCAGGTGTTTGAAAGTACCCGTGGACTGAAAGTGGGCGCCGAAGCCGAATTTACAGGACACATGCTTGAGGTGACATTAGGCCCGGGTATGTTATCGAAAAACTATGATGGTCTGCAAAATGACCTCGACAAGATGGACGGAGTTTTCCTGAAGAGAGGACAATATACGTATCCGTTGGATAAAGAGCGTATATGGCATTTCGTACCATTGGTGAATGTAGGTGACAAAGTGCAGGCTTCTGCATGGTTGGGACAGGTGGATGAAAACTTTCAGCCGTTAAAAATAATGGCCCCGTTCACTATGAAGGGAACGGCTACCGTAAAAACAATCATGCCGGAAGGTGATTATAAGATAGAAGATACTATCGCAATCCTGACAGACGAAGAAGGTAATGATATTCCTGTAACTATGATTCAGAGATGGCCCGTAAAACGTGCGATGACGAATTATAAGGAAAAACCGCGTCCTTTCAAATTGTTGGAGACTGGTGTACGTGTGATTGATACGCTGAATCCGATTGTGGAAGGTGGTACGGGATTTATTCCCGGTCCGTTCGGTACAGGTAAAACGGTGCTTCAGCATGCTATTTCTAAGCAGGCGGAAGCGGATATCGTTATCATTGCAGCTTGCGGTGAACGTGCGAATGAGGTGGTGGAAATCTTTACCGAGTTCCCCGAACTGGTAGACCCGCACACAGGACGTAAGTTGATGGAGCGTACTATTATTATTGCCAATACTTCTAACATGCCGGTAGCTGCGCGTGAAGCATCTGTATATACAGCGATGACACTGGCGGAATATTACCGTTCAATGGGATTGAAAGTCTTGTTGATGGCCGACTCTACTTCCCGCTGGGCACAGGCTCTGCGTGAGATGTCCAACCGTATGGAAGAGTTGCCTGGACCAGATGCTTTCCCGATGGATATTTCGGCTATTATCTCTAACTTCTACGGTCGTGCGGGATATGTAAAACTGAGCAATGACGAAACGGGTTCTATTACATTTATCGGTACGGTATCTCCTGCCGGTGGTAACTTGAAGGAGCCGGTAACTGAAAATACGAAGAAGGTAGCCCGTTGTTTCTATGCATTGGAACAGGACCGTGCCGATAAAAAACGTTATCCGGCAGTGAATCCGATTGATTCTTATTCAAAATATATCGAATATCCGGAATTTGAAGAGTATATCAAAGGTCATATCAATGATGAATGGATCGGAAAGGTAAATGAACTTAAGACCCGTTTACAGCGTGGTAAGGAAATTGCCGAACAGATCAATATCCTCGGTGACGATGGTGTGCCGGTAGAATATCACGTGATCTTCTGGAAATCTGAATTGATTGACTTTGTAATCCTGCAACAGGATGCTTTTGACGAAATTGACGCGGTAACTCCGATGGAACGTCAGGAAGACATTCTGAATATGATAATCGACATCTGTCATACGGAATTTGAATTTGATAACTTCAACGAAGTAATGGACTACTTCAAGAAGATGATTAATATCTGTAAGCAGATGAACTACTCGAAGTTCAAATCAGAACAGTATGAAGGATTCCAGAAACAACTGAAGGAATTGATTGAAGAGAGGAAACTTCAATCGTAAATCGTAAATTGTTAAATCGTAAATAAGTAAGATGGCAACAAAAGCTTTTCAAAAGATATATACCAAGATTACTCAGATTACCAAGGCTACTTGTTCGTTGAAAGCGACAGGAGTAGGGTATGATGAGCTTGCCACCGTGGACGGTAAACTGGCACAGGTGGTAAAGATTGCCGGTGACGATGTCACTTTGCAGGTATTTGAAGGTACGGAAGGTATTCCGACCAATGCCGAAGTAGTATTTCTCGGCAAATCGCCTACATTGAAAGTGAGTGAGCAGCTGGCCGGACGTTTCTTCAATGCTTTCGGTGACCCGATTGATGGAGGTCCGGACATTGAAGGACAGGAAGTGGAAATTGGTGGTCCGTCTGTGAATCCGGTTCGGCGTAAACAACCGTCGGAACTGATTGCAACGGGTATTGCCGGTATTGACTTGAACAATACATTGGTATCCGGTCAGAAGATTCCGTTCTTTGCCGACCCGGACCAACCGTTCAACCAGGTAATGGCAAACGTGGCCTTACGTGCTGAAACGGATAAGATTATCCTCGGCGGTATGGGTATGACGAATGATGACTACCTGTATTTTAAGAATGTGTTCTCTAATGCCGGTGCGCTCGACCGTATCGTGAGTTTCATGAATACGACCGAAAACCCGCCGGTAGAACGTTTGCTGATTCCGGATATGGCATTAACTGCTGCTGAATATTTTGCAGTAAATAATAATGAGAAAGTGCTGGTACTGCTGACCGATATGACGAGCTACGCTGATGCGTTGGCAATCGTATCCAACCGTATGGACCAGATTCCGTCTAAAGACTCTATGCCGGGATCACTTTACTCGGACTTGGCGAAGATTTACGAAAAGGCGGTGCAGTTCCCTTCCGGTGGTTCAATCACAATTATTGCGGTGACTACTTTGTCCGGTGGAGATATTACTCACGCTGTGCCTGATAACACGGGTTACATCACAGAGGGTCAGTTGTTCCTGCGTCGTGATAGTGATATTGGTAAGGTTATTGTTGACCCGTTCCGTTCGTTGTCTCGTTTGAAACAGCTGGTTACCGGTAAGAAGACGCGTAAAGACCATCCGCAGGTGATGAATGCTGCCGTACGTCTTTATGCCGATGCAGCTAACGCTAAGACGAAGATGGAAAATGGTTTCGACCTGACAAACTACGACGAACGTACGTTGGCTTTTGCGAAGGACTATTCCAATCAGTTATTGGCTATTGATGTTAACCTTGATACAACTGAAATGCTGGACGTTGCTTGGGGCTTGTTCGGTAAATACTTCCGTCCGGAAGAAGTGAATATCAAGAAAGACTTGGTGGATCAATACTGGCCAAAACAAAATAATTAGACGATTAGACGATTTACCATTTACGGTTGAAGTTTGTGGATTATTTATGTTTATAAGAAGTAATTTCAATCGCCTGATTGTAAATCGTTAAATTAGTAAATCAACGAGATGGCTATAAAGTTTCAATATAACAAAACCTCTCTTCAGCAGCTCGAAAAGCAACTGAAAGTGCGGGTGCGTACGCTTCCTATCATTAAGAATAAGGAAAGCGCCCTCCGCATGGAAGTGAAACGCTGTAAAACGGAAGCTGCCGATCTGGAGGATAGGCTCGAACAACAAATTCAAGCCTATGAAGCCATGTTCGCCCTTTGGAATGAGTTTGACGCTTCATTAATAAAGGTGAATGATGTTCATCTTGGCGTGAAAAAGATTGCGGGTGTGCGCGTACCGTTGCTCGAGAATGTAGAATTCGAGATACGTCCGTACAGTATGTTTAATGCTCCCAAGTGGTATGCCGACGGTATCCACCTGTTGGAAGAGCTGGCTCATACGGCAATTGAACGTGAATTTATGCTCGCCAAGCTGAACTTGTTAGAACATGCAAGGAAAAAGACCACTCAAAAGGTGAACCTTTTTGAGAAGGTGCAGATACCGGGCTATCAGGATGCATTGCGAAAGATCAAGCGATTTATGGAAGATGAAGAAAACCTGTCGAAATCTTCGCAAAAGATCATGAAGTCCCATCAAGAAAAAAGGAAGGAGGTAGAGGCATGATTACAAAAATGAAGAAACTCACCTTTCTGGTGTATCACAAAGAATATGAAGAATTCCTGAACAGTCTGCGGGAACTTGGGGTAGTCCACATTGTGGAGAAACAACAGGGGGCTGCCGATAACACGGAGTTGCAGGATAATATTCGTCTTTCCAACCGTTTGGCGGCTACCTTGAAGTTGCTTCAGAACCAGAAGCATGAAAAGAATGCCGTGATTGCTACGGAAGGAGGAACGGCTGCCCGTGGAATGCAAGTGCTGGACGAAGTGGATGCTTTACAGACAGAGCATGGAAAGTTGTCGCAGCAGTTGCAAAGCTATGCCAAAGAAAAAGAAGCTCTGGAAGCCTGGGGCAACTTTGAACCGGCAAATGTTCAGAAGCTGAAAGATGCCGGTTATGTAATCGGTTTCTATAGCTGTTCGGAAGGAAATTACAAAGAAGAGTGGGAAACGGAATACAATGCAATGATTGTGAACCGCATTTCTTCTAAAGTATTCTTCGTGACTGTAACGAAAGGCGGAGAGGAAGTGGACTTGGATGTAGAGCAGGCTAAATTACCTGCATACTCTTTGGTACATCTTGAAACGCTTTACAATACAACAGAACAGGCCGTTGAAGAGAATGAAAAGAAACTGGTTGCGCTTTCCGAAACGGATATTCCTTCCTTGAAGGCTGCTCTGAAAGAGTTGCAAAGCCAGATTGAATTCTCTAAAGTTGTGTTAAGTTCCGAGCAGACTGCCGGTGACAAACTGATGTTGATTGAAGGATGGGCGCCTGCATTCAGTCAAGTGGAGATAGAGCTTATCTGAATGACGCACATGTATATTATGAAATTACCGATCCGATGCCGGGCGATAATGTTCCTATTCGATTGAATAATAAGGGATTCTTTGCTTGGTTCGAACCGATCTGTAAGCTGTATATGCTTCCGAAGTATAATGAGTTGGACTTGACGCCGTTCTTTGCCCCATTCTTTATGGTCTTTTTCGGACTTTGTCTGGGAGATTCCGGATATGGTTTGTTCCTGTTCCTGGGAGCTACGGCCTATCGGTTGATGGCGAAGAAAGTAACCCCGTCCATGAAGTCAATCATCTCATTGATACAGGTATTGGCGGTATCAACGTTCTTCTGCGGTTTGCTGACTGGTACGTTCTTCGGAGCGAACATCTACAATTTGGATTGGCCGATTGTGCAACGCTTGAAACATGCTGTCATGATGGATAATAATGATATGTTCCAATTATCGTTGATATTGGGAGCTATCCAGATTTTATTCGGTATGGTACTGAAAGCTGTGAATCAGACGATTCAGTTTGGTTTCAAATATGCAGTGGCAACTATCGGATGGATCATCCTGCTGGTTTCAATGGCAGTTTCAGCTTTGTTACCGGACGTAATGCCGATGGGAAGCACGGTGCACTTGATAATCCTGGGTGTTTCGGCTGCTATGATTTTCCTTTATAACAGTCCGGGAAAGAACATATTCCTGAATATCGGATTGGGATTGTGGGATTCATACAACATGGTTACTGGTTTGCTTGGAGATGTTTTGTCCTACGTTCGTCTGTTTGCCCTCGGACTTTCCGGAGGTATTCTGGCGGGAGTGTTCAACAGTCTGGCAGTAGGTATGAGTCCGGATAATGTAATAGCAGGCCCGATTGTAATGGTGCTGATTTTCGTGATCGGTCATGCAATCAATATTTTCATGAATGTGCTGGGTGCAATGGTTCACCCGATGCGTCTGACGTTCGTTGAGTTCTTCAAGAACTCCGGATATGAAGGAGGCGGTAAAGAGTACAAACCGTTCAGAAATTGAAAAAACTGAAGATTAAAAATTAGAAATAGAGAATTAATATTTTAAGAATTAAACAATAAAAAATAGAATAAGATTATGGAAATGAATTTGTTTATCGCCTACATTGGCATCGCGATTATGGTTGGTTTGTCTGGCATCGGTAGTGCTTACGGAGTAACTATTGCAGGTAATGCTGCCATCGGAGCATTGAAGAAGAATGATAGTGCATTCGGTAACTTCCTGGTATTGACAGCCCTTCCGGGTACACAGGGGCTTTATGGTTTTGCCGGTTATTTCATGTTTCAGACTATCTTCGGCATTTTGACTCCTGAAATTACAGCTATCCAGGCATCAGCAGTTCTTGGTGCAGGTATTGCTTTAGGATTGGTTGCCTTATTCTCCGCTATCCGTCAGGGACAAGTTTGTGCAAACGGTATTGCAGCTATCGGACAGGGACACAATGTATTTAGTAATACGTTGATTCTTGCCGTATTCCCCGAGCTTTATGCAATCGTTGCTTTGGCTGCAACCTTCTTGATCGGTAGTGCACTCGTTGCATAATTTTTAGCAAGAATATTTCCTATAAAGGAGTTTCAATCCCCTTGTACATGCAGCTTTGCATGTGCAAGGGGATATTCTTTTTTCATTATAGGGCAACGTTTCTTTCCTCTTCTTAACTCATATTTTTCGCATAAAGTATTATTTTTCAAAGAATAATGTGTACTTTTGCACTCGCATACTAAAAAGAGTTTTAATATATTATATGGTAAAAGATTTATTAACCCCCGATTATATCTTCGAGTCCAGCTGGGAAGTATGTAATAAAGTGGAGGAATATACACCGTCTTGTCGACACGGGCAAATACATTGCAGGAAAAGTTCCGCGACAGAATTTTCTTCATAGGTCCTGATGTATGGCAAGGAAAAGAAAACCCTCTATTCATCGAGTCGGATAACCTATGTGCTGCCTGGAAAAAGCATGCACTTGAGAAAGACGAACTTTCTGTCCGTATAGGACGATGGAATATCCCCGGTGAACCCATAGTCATTCTTGTTGATTTCCAACCTTTTTTTGAAAAGAAAGACGATATATACACAGAAATGTGGAATCGTTATCAAGTAGATTCGTTGCACGCTTATGGCGATTACGACGAAGCTTCTATGTTTTCATACGCTGCGGGAAGAGTGGTAGAGAGTTTCTATCGCTACAACCTGACAGAAACGGATAAGGTGGTATATCAGGCGCATGAATGGATGACTGGAATGGGAGCACTTTATGTACAGGAAGCTGTGCCGGAGGTGGCTACTATTTTTACGACCCATGCTACTTCTATCGGTCGTTCTATTGCCGGTAATCATAAACCGTTGTACGACTATCTGTTTGCTTATAATGGCGACCAGATGGCGCAAGAACTGAACATGCAATCGAAACACTCGATTGAAAAACAGACTGCACATTACGTAGACTGTTTTACGACGGTGAGCGAAATAACCAATAATGAGTGTAAGGAATTACTGGATAAACCGGCAGATGTTGTTCTGATGAACGGTTTTGAAGATGATTTTGTACCGAAAGGAAGCACATTTACTGGAAAACGTAAACGTGCGCGTGCCTTGATGCTCAATGTAGCGAATAAATTATTGGGAACAAATCTGGGTGATGATACGTTAATTGTCGGAACCAGTGGACGATATGAGTTTAAGAATAAAGGTATTGATGTCTTTTTGGAATCATTAAACCGCTTGAACAGGGATAAGAATTTGCATAAGAATGTTTTGGCATTCATCAATGTACCCGGTTGGGTAGGAGACCCCCGTGAGGATTTGCAGGGACGTTTGAAAAGCAAAGATAAGTTCGACACTCCCCTCGAAGTACCGTTTATCACTCATTGGCTGCATAATATGACTCATGACCAGGTGTTGGATATGTTGAAATATCTGGGAATGGGCAATCGTCCGGAAGATAAGGTAAAGGTGATTTTTGTTCCTTGTTATCTGGATGGTCGTGATGGTATCATGAATAAAGAATATTATGATATATTGTTGGGACAGGATTTGAGTGTCTATGCTTCTTATTACGAACCGTGGGGATATACTCCGTTGGAAAGTGTAGCATTCCATGTGCCGACAATCACTACTGATCTGGCAGGATTCGGACTTTGGGTAAACAGCCTGAAGAACCAGCATGGCATTAATGATGGAGTAGAAGTGCTGCATCGTTCGGACTATAATTATTCGGAAGTAGCGGATGGTATTAAAGATACGATTACGTTATTTGCGGATAAGACGGAGAAAGAAGTGAAGGAAATCCGTAAGCGTGCTGCCGAAGTGGCAGAACAGGCTTTATGGAAGCACTTTATACAATATTACTATGAGGCTTATGACATTGCCTTGCGCAATGCTATGAAGCGTCAGTTGAGTTAAGAAAGAATTATTTATCAATAAGTAAACGTAAACATTATGAAAATCAAAGTTAGTAATGTGAATACTCCCAACTGGAAAGAGGTTACTGTAAAATCACGTATACCGGAAGAGTTGGAGAAGTTGTCTGAAATCGCACGCAACATTTGGTGGGCATGGAATTTTGAAGCGACTGAACTGTTTAGAGATCTAGATCCGGAACTTTGGAAAGAATGTGGACAGAATCCAGTACTGTTGTTGGAACGTATGAGCTATGAAAAGCTGGAAGCGCTGGCAAAAGACAAAGTGATTCTAAGAAGAATGAATGAAGTTTATACGAAATTCAGAGATTACATGGATGTGAAGCCGGATGAGCAACGCCCATCTATTGCTTATTTCAGTATGGAATATGGCTTGAGCAGCGTCCTGAAAATATATTCCGGTGGTCTGGGTGTATTGGCTGGTGACTATCTGAAAGAGGCTTCCGACAGCAATGTTGATTTGTGTGCGGTAGGTTTCTTGTATCGTTACGGCTACTTTACTCAAACGTTGTCTATGGATGGACAGCAGATTGCCAACTACGAAGCACAAAACTTCGGTCAACTTCCTATCGAACGTGTAATGGATGCCAATGGTCAGCCGTTGATAGTTGACGTTCCTTATCTTGATTATTTTGTTCATGCAAACGTATGGCGTGTAAACGTTGGACGTATTTCTTTGTATCTGCTTGATACGGATAATGAAATGAACAGTGAATTCGACCGTCCTATCACTCACCAGCTTTATGGTGGCGACTGGGAAAACCGTTTGAAACAAGAAATCTTGTTGGGTATCGGTGGTATCCTGACTTTGAAAGCACTGGGCATCAAGAAAGATGTTTATCACTGTAATGAAGGACATGCTGCATTAATCAATGTTCAGCGTATCTGCGACTATGTAGCTACAGGATTGACTTTCGATCAAGCTATCGAGTTGGTTCGTGCTTCTTCTCTTTACACTGTTCATACTCCGGTTCCTGCAGGTCACGACTATTTTGATGAAGGCCTGTTCGGCAAATATATGGGTGGTTATCCTTCCAGAATGGGTATCACTTGGGATGACTTGATGGATCTTGGACGTAACAATCCGGGTGATAAAGGCGAACGTTTCTGTATGTCTGTTTTTGCTTGTAACACTTCACAGGAAGTGAACGGTGTGAGCTGGCTGCACGGAAAGGTTTCTCAAGAAATGTTCTCTTCTATCTGGAAAGGTTATTTCCCGGAAGAAAGTCATGTAGGATATGTAACGAATGGTGTTCACTTCCCGACTTGGAGTGCAACTGAATGGAAAGAACTGTACTTTAAATATTTCAACGAAAACTTCTGGTTCGATCAATCTAATCCTAAGATTTGGGAAGCTATCTACAATGTGCCCGATGAAGAGATTTGGAAGACTCGTATGACTATGAAGAATAAGTTGGTTGACTATATCCGTAAGTCATTCCGCGATACATGGTTGAAGAACCAGGGGGACCCTTCCCGTATCGTTTCACTGATGGATAAGATCAATCCGAATGCATTGCTGATTGGTTTCGGCCGTCGTTTTGCTACTTACAAACGTGCACACTTGTTGTTCACCGACTTGGATCGTCTTTCTAAGATTGTGAATAATCCTGATTACCCGGTACAATTCCTGTTTACAGGTAAAGCTCATCCGCACGATGGTGCAGGTCAGGGTCTGATTAAGCGTATTATCGAGATCTCTCGTCGTCCGGAATTCCTGGGTAAGATTATCTTCCTTGAAAATTATGATATGCAATTGGCTCGTCGTCTGGTTTCAGGCGTTGATATCTGGTTGAATACTCCGACTCGTCCGTTGGAAGCATCCGGTACATCGGGCGAAAAGGCTTTGATGAACGGTGTTGTTAACTTCTCTGTATTAGACGGATGGTGGCTGGAAGGTTACCGTGAAGGTGCAGGTTGGGCGTTGACAGAAAAACGTACTTATCAGAACCAGGAACATCAGGACCAGTTGGATGCTGCTACTATTTACAGTATTCTTGAAACTGAAATCTTGCCGTTGTATTATGCACGTAATAAGAAAGGATATTCTGAAGGCTGGATCAAAGTGGTGAAGAATTCTATCGCACAGATCGCTCCTCATTATACAATGAAGCGTCAGTTGGATGATTACTATAGCAAATTCTATTGCAAACTGGCGAAACGCTTCCAGACTTTGGCTGCTAATGATAATGCAAAAGCAAAAGAAATCGCAGCTTGGAAAGAAGAAGTGGTTGCTAAATGGGATGCTATTGAAATCGTATCTTGCGATAAGGTAGAAGACCTGAAGAACGGTGACATCGAAAGCGGAAAAGAATATACTATTACTTACGTGATCGATGAAAAAGGCTTGAATGATGCAGTGGGACTTGAATTGGTTACTACTTACACAACTGCAGACGGCAAACAACATGTTTACTCTGTAGAACCGTTTAGTGTTATCAAGAAAGAAGGTAACTTGTATACATTCCAAGTTAAACACAGCTTGTCAAATGCAGGTAGCTTCAAGGTGTCTTACCGTATGTTCCCGAAGAATCCGGAGCTTCCACACCGTCAAGACTTCTGCTACGTACGTTGGTTTATCTAATTTGTTTGAAATAGAAGTAGGGGAGTCCTTCTCCCTTACTTTCATATATAGATTCAGCCCCTGTGTTCTTTCGAGAATTACAGGGGCTGAATTTTATCTGTTTGGTTGTTGACTTGTGAAGTTTTTAATAAGCAAGAAACCATCTGAAAAGAAAAATCACGCTTACTGCAACATGTCGTAGTAAGCGTGATTTTATAGGATCAAGCTTTTCGAACAGCCCCTTGTTTGAACTTTAAAGCCTTTGAAAAACCTTCTTTTTCGATCTGTTATTTTACAGCTTCTGCAATTTTAGCCTGAAGTTCTTCTCCATGCAAACCGCGAGCGATAATTTTACCACTGCCATCGATTAATACAGTGTGAGGAATACTGTTTACTGCATAAAGCTGTGCACCTTCACTTTGCCAGAATTTCAGGTCGGACATTTGTGGCCAAGTCATATTCATCTTCTTGATTGCTTCTTTCCATGCAGCTCCATCCTGATCGAGAGATACGCCTACAATTTCGAAGTTCTTACCTTTATACTTTGCGTAAGTTTCTACCAGATTAGGCATTTCGCGACGGCAAGGACCGCACCAGCTAGCCCAGAAGTCAACCAATACCACTTTACCTTTACCAACGTAATCAGACAACTTCACAGCCTTTCCTTCCGGAGTCTGCATTTCGAAATCAACAAATTGAGTACCTACGGCAGTCTTTTTCTGCTTGTCGGTCATCTCTTTGATTCTTACGATTGTTTCGTCATTCTGGAAATTCGCAGGAATTTGTTGCAACAAAGCTTCATTTTCGTCAGTAGAGTTATTGTAGAACGTTTGTTTAAACAAGAATACCCCAACCGGATTGGTGATGTTCTTTTTAACACCTTCTTTGATTGCTTTGTCATACTGTTCTTCCAGCTGGGCACCCTCTTTCTGTTTGGCTTCTTTCTGCTCATCACTTAAAGAAGTGTCGCCCATTGCTTCATAAATGGTATTCATTTTCTTGCTGATGTCATTGATTTGAGCTCTGATTTCCTGGTATGCATCATTGTTAGGAGTACCGGTCACAGCGTCGTTATCCTTGGTCAGGGAAACGTTGATTTTTCCGTTTTCGAGGAAGAAATCAATCATTAATGGCTCTCCGTTCACTTCGCAAGTGACATAGCGGCTAACCACAGAATCTTGTGTACCTTCAAAGGTAAAAGTACCTTTGGTGATAACGGCTGTATCTAGTTTGGTCAGATTTCTACCAGTAGCTTCCTGAAGATAAACGGTGTCACCATCGCTTGCACCTTCTACCGTACCTGTGACAACGTATCCGGCTTTGTTTCCGCCCGTACAAGCTACCATGCCTAACGCTGCCGTTGCAATAACTAAATAAGTTAACTTTTTCATGCTTTTGTAAAATTAGTGAATAAATATTTATGCAAAGATAGATTTTTTTTCTGTCGGGCATCGAAAAACACTGTTATATTAGATTAACACCTAGGTGAAAACCGCAGAAATGTGTACCTTTGCAGCCCAAACTTTAGTATGAATATGCAAGAAGATAAATCCATCATTGAGGTGAGCCATGTATCGAAGTATTTTGGCGATAAAACAGCATTGGATGATGTGACTCTAAACGTGAAAAAGGGCGAGTTTGTCACTATACTTGGTCCTTCCGGTTGCGGTAAAACCACGTTGTTGCGTCTCATTGCCGGTTTTCAGACGGCTTCGGAAGGCGAGATCCGAATTTCGGGGATGGAAATAACACAAACCCCTCCCCACAAGCGTCCCGTGAATACGGTATTTCAGAAATATGCCTTATTCCCGCACTTGAATGTATATGATAACATTGCTTTCGGCCTGAAACTGAAAAAGACACCGAAACAAACCATTGAGAAGAAAGTGAAAGCTGCTTTAAAGATGGTAGGTATGACAGATTATGAATACCGCGATGTGGATTCTCTTTCCGGTGGTCAGCAACAACGTGTAGCCATTGCCCGTGCCATTGTGAATGAGCCGGAAGTGTTGCTATTGGATGAGCCGCTGGCAGCGCTCGACCTGAAAATGCGTAAGGATATGCAAATGGAGCTCAAAGAAATGCATAAATCTTTGGGTATAACATTTGTTTACGTCACTCACGATCAGGAAGAGGCATTGACGTTGAGTGATACGATTGTTGTGATGAGTGAAGGAAAAATTCAGCAGATCGGTACACCGATTGATATTTATAATGAACCCATCAACGCTTTTGTTGCCGACTTTATCGGAGAAAGCAATATCCTCAATGGTACCATGATTCATGATAAGCTGGTACGCTTCTGCGGCACGGAGTTTGAATGTGTAGATGAAGGATTTGGTGAAAATGTTCCGGTAGACGTAGTCATCCGTCCGGAAGATCTTTATATTTTCCCCGTTTCGGATATGGCGCAGTTGGTAGGTGTGGTAGAGACTTCTATTTTCAAAGGTGTGCATTATGAAATGACGGTGATGTGCGGCGGATATGAATTTCTGGTGCAGGATTACCATCATTTTGAAGTAGGAGCGGAAGTCGGACTGCTGGTGAAGCCGTTTGATATTCACATCATGAAGAAAGAGCGTATCTGCAATACGTTTGAAGGAAAATTGCTGGATGCCACTCATGTGGAATTCCTGGGCTGTAACTTTGAATGTACTCCGGTGGAAGATATAGCTGCCGATACGAATGTCAAAGTGGAGGTAGACTTTGAAAAAGTGATTCTTCAGGATAATGAAGAAGACGGAACGCTGACAGGTGAGGTGAAATTCATCCTTTACAAGGGCGACCATTATCATCTGACCGTATTGTCAGACTGGGACGAGAATGTATTTGTAGATACGAACGATGTATGGGACGACGGAGACCGTGTAGGTATTACCATCCCTCCAGATGCCATTCGTATAATTAAAATAACCGATTAACAGGAAAGGAAGTGAATAAGAAGTTTATAGTCTTTTTGTCATCACGTAAGAGTTGGACTCTCCCTTACATTATTTTTTCGGCGATCTTTGTGATTATACCGCTGTTTTTAATTGTCGTATATGCCTTTACCGATGATAGCGGTCATTTGACACTCGCCAATTTTCAGAAGTTCTTCGAACATCCCGAAGCAATCAATACCTTTGTGTATTCTATCGGTATTGCCATCATTACCACCCTTGTTTGTATTTTGCTGGGTTATCCTGCAGCATGGATATTGAGTAACAGTAAGCTGAACCGTTCTAAGACGATGGTCGTACTGTTTATCCTGCCGATGTGGGTAAATATTCTTGTGCGTACCTTGCTACGGTTGCCTTGTTCGACTTTTAGTGTACCGTTGGGCGAGGGAGCATTGATATTCGGTATGGTATACAACTTTATCCCCTTTATGATTTATCCTATTTACAACACGTTGCAGAAGATGGATCATAGTTATATTGAAGCCGCACAAGATTTGGGAGCCAATCCGCTGCAAGTCTTTCTGAAAGCAGTCCTTCCGCTTTCTATGCCGGGTGTGATGAGTGGGATTATGATGGTGTTCATGCCGACTATATCTACATTTGCCATTGCCGAGTTACTGACGATGAATAACATCAAACTCTTTGGTACGACGATTCAGGAAAATATCAATAACAGCATGTGGAACTATGGAGCGGCACTTTCGCTTATTATGTTGCTGCTGATTGCTGCTACTTCTTTGTTTAGCACAGACGATAAGGACAATTCAAACGAAGGAGGCGGGCTATGGTAAAGAAAATATTCGCGCAGGCTTACTTGTGGATATTGCTGTTGTTGCTTTATTCTCCTATCGTGATTATCGTCATCTATTCTTTCACCGAAGCGAAAGTGCTGGGCAACTGGACTGGTTTCTCCACAAAACTTTATACTTCGCTTTTCACTACAGGCACGCATCATTCTTTGATGAATGCATTGATTAACACGATTACTATTGCTCTGCTGGCTGCAACGGCATCTACTTTGCTGGGTAGTGTGGCTGCTATCGGCATCTTTAATCTGAAATCCCGTTCGCGTAAAGCGATTAGTTTTGTGAATAGTATTCCTATTCTGAACGGAGATATCATCACGGGTATTTCGCTTTTCCTTTTGTTTGTTTCTTTAGGAATCACACAAGGATACACAACCGTAGTGCTTGCTCATATTACTTTTTGTACGCCATACGTTGTTTTGAGCGTTCTGCCTCGTTTGAAGCAGATGAACCCGAATATTTATGAGGCCGCTCTTGACTTGGGAGCGACTCCCATGCAAGCTTTGTGGAAAGTTATTGTTCCGGAGATTCGTCCGGGAATGATTAGTGGTTTTATGCTTGCATTGACTCTATCCATTGATGATTTTGCCGTAACTGTCTTTACCATCGGTAATCAAGGTCTGGAGACACTCTCTACTTATATCTATGCCGATGCCCGCAAGGGAGGGCTGACCCCTGAACTTCGTCCGCTTTCGGCTATCATTTTTGTCGTGGTGCTGGCGTTGCTGATTGGCATCAATTATCGGGCAGGAAAAGCGAAGAAAAAAGATTAATAGACCATCAAATGTGCTACTACATAAATAATATGAAAAGAATAATTCCCGTAATCCTGCTCTTACTGACCTTGACCGGATGCTATAATTCCGGTGAACCTCGTGAGCGGGTCCTTAAAATCTATAACTGGGCAGATTACATCGGCGAAGGTGTACTCGAGGATTTCCAGGCATATTATAAAGAACAGACCGGTGAGAATATCCGTATCGTTTACCAGACATTCGACATCAACGAGATCATGCTGACGAAGATTGAAAAGGGGCATGAAGATTTTGATGTGGTCTGTCCTTCGGAATACATCATCGAACGTATGCTGAAGAAACATTTGCTGCTGCCCATCGATACGAATTTTGCACATTCTCCCAACTACATGAATAATGTAGCTCCGTTTATCCGCGAACAAATCAATAAATTGAGCCAACCGGGTGAGCAGGCGAGCCGCTATGCTGTATGTTATATGTGGGGAACGGCTGGAATTCTGTATAACCGGGCTTATGTACCCGATTCGGTAGCGTTGTCCTGGGATTGTCTTTGGAATAAAAAGTACGCCGGAAAAATCCTGATGAAGGATAGTTACCGTGATGCTTATGGAACAGCTGTCATCTATGCGCATGCGAAGGAACTGAAAGAAGGAACGGTGACAGTGGAAGAGCTGATGAACGACTACTCTCCACGTGCGATGGAACTGGCCGAAAAATACCTGAAAGCCTTGAAACCGAATATTGCCGGTTGGGAGGCGGATTTCGGCAAGGAGATGATGACGAAGAATAAAGCTTGGCTGAATATGACTTGGAGCGGTGACGCGATTTGGGCGATTGAAGAGGCAAATGCGGTAGGAGTGGACTTGGATTATGAAGTTCCCGAGGAAGGGAGCAATATCTGGTATGACGGTTGGGTAATCCCGAAATACGCCAGAAATCCGGAAGCAGCCAGTTATTTCATCAATTTTATGTGCCGTCCGGACATTGCTTTGCGGAATATGGATTTCTGCGGATATGTAAGTTCCATAGCTACGCCCGAAATACTGGAAGAGAAAACAGACACGACCCTCCATTATTATGCCGATTTAAGTTACTTTTTCGGACCGGGTGCAGACAGCATACAAATTGATAAGATACAATACCCGGATCGCAAAGTGGTAGAACGATGTGCCATGATTCGTGACTTTGGCGATCAGACAAAAGAAGTTCTTGATATTTGGTCGCGTATTAAGGGCGATAATTTGGGGGTTGGCATAACTATTCTTATCTTTGTCGTTGTTGCATTGATGAGTGGCTGGATGATTTATAAAAGATGGCAGCGTTACAGCCGCCAGAAACAACAGAGGCGCAGAAGCAGAAGGAAAAAGGTGAGGAGGAATTAGTATTTCTCCGTATTACAAACAAAAAATAAATAGGCGCGAAGATAGAAGTGGTATCTATAGAAAGAATAAGAAGCACGGTGAACGGAATGCTAATGGCGGGATGTTCACCGTGTTTTGTTTTTATCGTCTTTTCATATTCCGAAGCATATCTTTGGTATCCTTGTTTACCCGGAAAGACTCGATTGTTTTTTGCAGTGCTTTGTTGTAAGTCCAGTTATCCAATGTACTATGTTTCAGATATTCCATTGTCTTTTGGGGAAATTTGATGAAACACAATGATAGCATCCATGCCATACCCATACGTGCATAATAAGCATCATGATTGAATAAATCGGCATATTCCAGTAACGAATCGATATGTTCGTCATCCACATAGTGGAAAAGCATCACAATCCCGAAGCGTATTTCAAATTCTTTAGAGGATTTCAGATAAGGTTGGATAAATTGCCATACGGTTTCTTTTCCTTTTTTTACGGCAGTTTTCAGTTCACTGCAGAAAATGTCGCATACAGCCCAATTATCTATACGGGGAATGAACATCGTTACATAGTTCATTCGTTCTTCAAGTTCCATTTTTACCAGTCCGATAATCATTCCCTGAAGCATTGTTTCTTCATAATAGTTCGTATCGGTTGACTCTACAAACGTACGCCAGTCCTCTTTTTTTATAATTTCTTTGGCCATGATTCGCAGTTGGGGGATACGTACACCGAGAATATTGTTCGCTCCCGGAAGGAGGGAAGAGTGAAATTCCTTATATTTGGCATCTACTAATGCTTGTAACTCTTTCCGTATGTTTTCAGTTGTAGTCATTTTGATATAGTTGGTTATTTCACAAAGGTATAAAAAAAAGAGCATGCGCATCATGTGACGGCATACTCTTTTGGGAGATAATTCCCATCATAATGAAAATACTTTGGGAAAGTTTATACGGTTAGTCACTTCTTGGCCATGTCGAAACTGAATGTAGTAGGCGAGAATTCTTCAAACGGCTGTCCTTCTACTTCCACTTTGGTTGCTTTGATTTCAAATGTAAGCTTTTGGTCTTTATATGTATATTGGCCCTTTTCTTCCGCTTCTATGGTTACTTTTATCGTAATTTGAGGAGCTTCTTCTCCGTCTGCTTGTGCTTGAGTCGGGATAGTATATTTTATTTCCAAAGGTTCAGGTTTTAATTGAAGTAGAATAGAGCCTTTACTGTCATCATTAAAGGCAGCGGTATAAGGAATGTTGTAATTGATATCGTCCAGATTTTCGATGATAATTCCGGCAGTTTCTTCATCGACGATACTTTTGATGAGATCGTCTACCGGGAGTTTTTTAATCATGACCTGATTGTCTTTTACTTCAGCGGTAACGGTGGCTCCTTCCGGCTGTTCTTCTTTTGGGGAATTAGTTTGTGGGTTAACGGGCGGATCAGACTCTGTCAACATGGTACCGGAATAATTTCCATCCACATCTTTAAGAGAATATACGGGAATGTCTGAATCATCATCATTGCTACATGCTGTAAAAGTGGTAATCAGGCCCAACGCCACTACAAATAAAACTAAGCGATTAAAACAACGAACTTTTTTTATTTCAGTTAAAGTTTTCATACTGTTTAAAATTAGATTATTAATTTTCAAAATTAAGGTGTACGTACATAGGGTAAATGCCGGTAATTGTAAAATACTGCACAAGGAAATAAAAAACAGAATATTTTTTTGCAAGAATGCTGTTGCAAAGGTCCCGATGGATGGGACCTTTAAGCAAATAGCAGATTTTGTATATTATTGTTTTTTCATTATAGATTCGCTTGGCGTTATTCCAAAATATTCTTTGTATTTGTGGCGGAAGTTTTTCAGATTCCTCAATCCGATCATTTCCGGAACCACATTAACAGAGTATCTTCCACTCTCCAACAGTTCACGGGCTTTTTCCATACGAATCCGGTATATAAAATATTTAGGTGCTTCTCCTGTCAGCGATTTCCATTTATTAAAGAATGTGGTTCTGCTCATGCACAATTCGGATGCGACTTCATCTATAGTCAAATTTTCCTGATCTATATTTTTTAGAATGAAATCCTTTACAAGGTTGATAAATATGTAATTTTTTTCACTCAAAGTATCCTCCTCCTCTTCTATTTTTAGAAATTGTTCTCCGAATACTTTTTGCAGGAATGATTTTCGGAGAAAACGGCTGTTTTTAATCAGGACGTTCATCTCTATTTTTAAGTCTTCTATATGAAAAGGTGTATTTATAAAGACATCGGCCAAAGAAGTTTCTCTGGTATTGCGTTGTCTTCCATTCAGATATGAGCCGTAGAGGATAATGGGAATGATTGAAGTTTCACAGGAAGTTTTCAATCTTGATGAAAGCTCATTGCCGTACATACCATGCAGCATGGTGTCACAGACTACAATGTCTGGATATTCTTCCTTTATGTATGTTAGGGCTTCCAGACCGTTTCCGAAGCTTTTTACAATAAAATGATCAGATAAACGCGTTTCCAGGTAAGATCTGAAATCGATATTGCTGTCAGCAAGTAGTACAGTGGGTTTAACAGACTTTCTTTTATGAGACTTTTTACAGAATAAAGAGTCTATTTTTGTTTCTTCCTGATTGGCTATGATTTGTATGGGAGTGTATTTGGATATACTTTTATGTGTGTATCCTTTTGAACGATTTTTTTCTTTTTGTATAAGAATGATATAGAAGTAAATACAATAAATAGAAAATCCTCCTACAATGAACAGTGGGATAAAGTTTAATTGATAAATAAGAGTTATAGCCATGATGACAGGAACGAGGGGCGACGTTGTTATTGAATATTTCATATGAATTTGTTTTTAATAGCGCCACTTAGATGAGATACACCAATTTCCTTTGTTGGGGATAAAAGAGGAAATTCACTGTAACTATGATCTCATAGTTGTACATTCATAAACTCAAAATATAAACTCGTAATTATTTATATCTTGAGGGGGGAATAGTTGAAGGTGAAGTCTATATATAGAGTCTGAATTCTAACAGTTTGAATCATTCTTTCGGAAATGGTGAATTTCCTCCAAGTGACAATAATAGATCTATTTCTTGTTTATTGAATGTTTTATATACTGTATGAAAATACAGGTGGGGGAGAACGTGTGGCATATTCGGTACTATCGATAAATATCTCGATGAGTACCATTTTATATTTTCTCATATATGGATAGAAAGGAAGTACGATTTATTCCTGCGAAGTAAAAATAATGATAAGTTGTAACAAGTGGATGATGTTATGAATGTTGTCTAATCGTTTGTTGTTGTTTGGTGTTCTTATAGCGATAAACGGTGACATATAATTATGGTTTGTTAGGATTGTGTTGTTGTGAGGTGACAAAAGAGTGAAAGAGGTGTACCGTTTTTCCATTTGATATTTCTATTTCTGATTGAAGAATTATCAATATCGGATTGTAATGTCTTCAATGGGGATAAAAAAGAGTCGCATGATTTTCTTATGCGACTCTAGATTATATGCATTATTGTGTAATATCTGGTTATTTATGCGAATCAGTAGTTGAAATCACTAGCTGATTCAGTTAGTTAAATTGTTATTATTCAATTAATTATCTCATTTATTTATTTCTTAATCTCCTTGAAAATCAGTATATT
>NZ_QTMZ01000065.1:0-22900 GCF_003602935.1 Bacteroides sp. AM54-2NS | reverse complement strand
TCTCCGGATGAGAAATGGCAGTCGGTTCGCCTTCAAAATTATGCTCGTAACTCACTTCGATGGGATCGGCCGGATCGAGTCCTACTACATCGCCGTTTTCCACGTAAACCGTCGGGACACGGTCGTTGGTTGCTGCAATCAGGCAAGAGTAGTCGAAACCAATTTCTTTGGCACCCGGTTTGACGGTTTCGTTCCAGTTGACATTGCCGTCTCCCATCCCCAAATGCCACTTTCCGATAGCTCCGGTCACATACCCGCACTGCTGCATCATCTTCGGCAAGGTAAACTGATTTTCATTAATGATAAGAGGGGCATCTCCCGGCAGGATTTTTGCATCCTTATTTTTCCACGGATACATTCCGGTCATCAAAGCATAACGGCTGGGAGTGGAAGTTGCCGAAGTGGCATATCCGTTCGTGAAACAAACTCCGCCATGAGCCAGACTGTCGATATTCGGAGTATGAATCGTAGTAGAGCCATAAGCGCTGACATCGCCAAAGCCCAAATCATCGGCAAGAATCACAATCACATTCGGCTTTTCTTCTACGTGCTGTGAGATACAACCTACTAAAGACAACGTAGGAACTAGATAGATTATCTTTTTCATAATATTATGTAGTTAATAACAGTGCAAATTTAGCTAGTGCTAATTTATTTGTGTAGAACAAATGTTTAATAATTGGGAGTAATGTTCAACCTATAACTTTTCCTGAGAACAGTAGTTTAGTACTAACTTTCGTAATGAAGGTGGAAAACCCAATTCGCACAAAATTAAAGGAATCGGTGCAGATTTTATGCCGAAGACTTATTTGTAGGCAAAATTATTCAGTTACAGAATGATGAAGCCATTCGCCGCGAATTAGCGAGGTTGGAAGACTTGCAGATTAATACTTCCTCAGAAGTTGCCGTATATACTGCCACAAAACTTGTGAAGCGCGTCCCGAAAATGAGAATATGCTTTTTTGTTTCATCTCGAATTTACATTAAACTTTAAGTTGTTATACTATTGGAATGGAAAAAAGTGCAGATTGAAGCAAAGTTACTTAAATAACTGGAAAAAGTCTGTAAGCATATGCGCCATCTCTTCCCGCTGGTTGTATCATACAACCGTTTTGTGGAACTTGAAAAAGAAGTGGCTGTCCCTTTGGCGCTATTCATCAAGAAAGTGTTGCTGGGAAAATGCACAGGCATCAGTTTCGTGGACAGCACTCCTCTGAGGGTATGCAGGAATCAAAGGATACATGTCCATAAAGTATTCAAGGGTATAGCCAAAGGGGTAAGTGTTCCATGGGATGGTTCTTCGGTTTCAAACTGCATCTAATTTGTAATGAAAAAGGCGAACTGCTAAACTTCATGATAACTCCGGGTGATGTGGATGACAGGAAACCGTTGGAATACAAGGCATTTATCGATTTTATCTATGGTAAGCTGGTTGCGGACAAAGGATATATCAGCAAGAATCTTTTCCAACGCTTGTTTGTCAATGGCATACAACTTATCACTAAACTGAAAAGCAATATGAAAGGCGCTTTGATGAGCGTGTCGGACAGACTGCTTCTTCGGAAACGGGCTATTATAGAGACGGTAAACGATGAATTGAAAAACATCGCACAGGTGGAGCATTCCAGGCATAGGAGTTTTGACAATTTCATCGTCAACATTCTGGGGGCTATTGCTGCGTACTGCATGTTTCCCCAAAAAACGTGTATCAATGTGCAACGTACATTAGATACACAGCTTGCTTTGTTTTGATTTCGTCGAACTCACGTTATTTTATTATTGCTGTCCGATAAAACTTAGTAAAGATATGAAAGTATGGCTCCACTGCTGATATAATGCGGTTAAGCCTACTTTTTCAGAAATCCAAGCCCCCTCATTCGAACAATGACGGCATAGGAGGATCTTTGGCAGGCTGTTCAAGCAGCATCTGTCAGTCCCTTTCGGGCTGGTTCAGTAAGCTGTATAAGTCAACATAATACATCAATGTCAGTCTCACCATTGTTGTAAGCCCCGAAAAACTCCAGTTCCTACTCAGCCGACTTTGTATAACCATCAGAAGAAGGTTTGCGATAAGCGTTACCCAAATCTGGATTTTGATGGCATTCCTGCTCTCTCCATAGAAATATCGTAGGGGGAAGTTCTGTTTGATTTGTTTGAAGAGCAGTTCTATTTCCCAGCGTTGACGGTATATGTTGACGATAACTTCCGGACGTCGGGCATTGGCATCGGAAAGTGTACTGCGTGTCGGCATCATCGAGACACCAAGGTGCGCCAGTTTCCGGGCTTCAGACAGCATGGACACGGATATCTCACGCAGTGAGTCGTGACGCATTATCACAGCATAAAGCATTGTCATCAAATGTGTCCAGGCATCAAAGCGCTTAATGTAACGTTCTCCGCCGTTTTTACGGCTGATTTCAAGAATTTCTGCCTTATCAAGCAATTTTATTACCTGACCATATAACGGCTGTCCGAGAAAATGTGTACTTTTACCCATGGTTATTCATTTTAGTTTAGCGACTTCAAAATAACCACAAAGGGCTGACTCCTGCAATAGGTGCCAGCCCTAATTTGGTCTGCGCTTAAAAAGTTTTATCGGACAGCAATATAAAAGAATAGATTTAATTAGTTGTATGCGAGAAACTATCCAGTCTCTTGCATACAACTAATTTCGTTTATATATAAAATTAATCGTCTGACTATAGTTATTCTTTCATCTGACTATAGTTAGACGAAAAGTCAACAGTAGTCAGACGAAAGTTCAACTATAGTCAGACGAATAAATTTATTCGATTGAAGAGTTAGTTTTATGCATACGGAAGACTAATTGGTAGCAAACTTGCTATTAATCTTATTTGATAAGATAAGTAGCCACTACCGGATAATGGTCTGATTCCTTATCCGCCCAATAACAAACATTATACGCCTTCACCGTAAAAGCCTCGTTTGGCGCATAAATCAACCAGTCACATGCGTAAGCCGGACTTGGAACGGGTACTGTCCATGGAGCACCATCACTCAAACAATTTACGGTGAAATACTTTTGAAAAGCAGCCATGGTAGCAGAACCACGGCGGGAATTCAAATCTCCCCCCAAGATAACAGGTTTATCCAGGTGCTCCACGCACGCAAGAATTTCATCAACCTGTTTCAGACGGGCAGCATCTTCGTATTTATGGTCCAGATGTGTCGTAGCGAAATAGAATTCCTTACCTTCCTTCACAACTTTCACATAACCGAAAGAACGGACATAATCACCTTCTTTCAGTACACTCAACTTAAAACTCTTTTCCTCGGAAACCGGATATTTGGAAAGAATCACATTTCCGTAATCTCCGCCAGTCGGAATATCGAGCGCATGGGCAAAATAATAATATTTCATTCCCGTCAGTTCCGACAGTTTCTTCGGAGTATCCCAAGGGTTAATCTCCGTGTTTCTTTCTATTTCCTGAAGTGAAACGATATCCGGGTTCTCTTTCTTAATGACTTCGGCAATCTTATCAATTCCTTGTTTACGACCGCTATACGTGTTGTAAGTCATGGCTTTTACTGTGACCTCTTTCGGTTTCGTCACGGGTTTCTGTGCCGTTGAAGGTTGTAACAAACAACACAATAGAAACAATGAAATGCATATTCTAAAATTCATATACAACCAATTAATAAGTGAATGTTATCCTGAAAAACAATCTTTCCTACCTGATACAAAATTAATCCTTTTCTATCTTACGAATCTTATGATTCCAATAATCTGAAATATACAACGCTCCGTCCGGACCGAACTGCAGACCTTCCGGATGGTTGAATTGCGCTTTATCCAACGTGCCGTCAGTCGTACCGGAAAGACCTGTACCTGTGTAATTTGTCAACATGCCGTCAGGGGTAATTTTCGCTATACGATGTTTTTTACGGACTGCTACATAAATATTTCCCTCTTCATCCAAATCCATCTGGCAAGGCTCTTCCAGTTTGGCTTCATTTCCCTGACCTTCTGTAAAACCTTTTGTATCGTACTGCCCTACCCAAATATGGAGATTAGAAAACTCGCCTTTCGACATGTCGTAATCCCCTTTATAAATCACATGTTTATTCTGTGAACTCATATACACGGTAGTTCCTGCCTTGTCAAAAAGAATACAGCGGATTTTCACTTTCGACGCATTTTTACCTGCTGCGTCGGGAAGTTGCACACCGGTTGCCACCATCGTATTCTGCTCCGGGTCATATTTGTAAATCATGGCATTTCCATGAGCTACGGAGAAAACCTCTCCCGTGACAGGATGCACACCTACATTAGTAACTCCATTTTCCAAAGAGGGAGTGACTGACCATATTGCAGACAGATTAGCAGCATCATACTGATGCGTATCATTGCTCCATGGCATTGTTGCAATATGCGCATTGCCCGAAGCGTTGGCATCATTGGACAAGAATAAAGTATTGCCATCCGATGAGAAAGCGATATTCATCATCCTGAATACAGTTCCACCGGTTCCATCTCCGCGTAAGAAAGTAGCGACCTGATTGTTTTTCGCGATACGGATATCACGGTCATCATCTTCCACGATATACAAAGCACCTTCCTTGTCGAAAGCGATAGAACCCGGTTTCCAAAGACCCGCTTCCATGAGGGTCCCCTCTTTCTTCTCCGTTTTTTCGGAAGGAACATAACTGCCGATATAAGTACTTACGATAGGAGACTGAGAATACTCAAACTCCGTTTTATATGTCAGTTCTTGCGCAGCTTCTCCCTGACCGATATACACTTTCACCGGACCGGAGCCGGAACCTCTCTGTACATTGGCAGTAATAATATTCCCCAACGCACCCGTCACTTCGGCGTCCACCCCGTTGACTGTCACGCGGATATTATCCAAATCCGTGCCGAAATGCGTACCGTATAAAGTCAGGCTTGTAGACTTTCCGCCGGCTGTCGGCGTGTACATAGTGATTTTGGGAGTAGCTTCGCCCTCGCCGATTTCAGGTGTCATATCCTGCCGGTTCTCATCCTCGCAAGCGGCAAAACCGACTGACACAAACATCAGAGAATAGATAGAAAAACGTTTCAAATGAAGTATCAATGTTTTCATGTTTCTGTCTTTTTAGGTTAATCGTTTATACTGAACGTAGCTACCACCGGAAAGTGGTCTGATTCTACATAAGCATCATAATACACATCATAGGCTTTCGGAGACATTCCTTCATCCGGAGTGTACAATACGAAATCAATCGCTTTCACCGGAACGGGCGTTCCCGTTGTCAGTCCATAGTTCCCGTTCAGGCAACCGATTTCAAAACGTTCATACAATATCTTCATCGGGCCGGAGTCGGCTAAAGCATTGAAATCACCAGTCAATATCATTGGCTCATCCAAGCCCTTTGTCTTTTCGATAATCGTTGTAGTCTGGTTGATACGGTTAGTTTCGTTGCCCACATGAGACAGGTGCGTCACTCCGAAATAGAAACCCTTTCCATCTTTTTCTGTTTTCACTACTCCCATCGAACGCGGGTGGACATCTTCCACTGTCTCTATTCTCGGCAAATCATAATTCACTTCATCACTTATCGGATATTTCGAGAGAATTAGGTTTCCATATTCACCACCATCCACATCGCGGGTTTTGACAAAGAAAGCATAAGGCATTCCGGTCACTTCTTTCATCAGGGCGATAATATCCGCTTTCCCCACCTTGTTAGTCTTCGTCTCAAACTCCTGCAAACCTGCCAAGTCCGGATTTATCTTTTTAATCACTTGGGCAATCGCTTCCATTCCCTTTTTCCCGGAATAAGCTTTCTGCCCGCTATATATATTGTAAGACATGACTTTTACCAATACCCCGTCCTTTTCGTCCGGCGGGGTCACACCGTCATCATCCGAACTGCAACCGGCAAACAAACCGCCCGCCAACAGTAGCAGTAATAAATAGAATTTATGTTTCATTGTTACCTTCTTTTTTATCGTTTATCTTATATCATTCACAATTACTTCCACTACCCGGCTGTAATTCACATACGATTTGCTTTCTGCTGTCACCGTAGCCGCAACACGTACATACACCCTGTTCTTGTTGGAAACAATCTTATAATGATTCTCTATAAATTCAGTATCACTCATCAGGTCGATGACGTGCGTGCCACTGGCCTTTGTCCCTAGTGAAGAGAGGGTGGCATGGTTTGCATTGTTCACATCCACTCCCGGAGCATAATTCCATATCACGGAAACATCCGTCAGTTGCAATGTCTCGTTCGATGTTTTCGCATCATAGGTCAGTGTCAGCTTATTATCAGCCGATACAGCCACATCAAGGCTGATACGCGAGAACGGGATTGTGTACAAATCAACCTGCGTTTGTCCGTTCACGGTGACATACCCTTCACATACCCCGACAAAAGGACCATCCTTTGCCTGAATACGATAGCTGCCATTGAACACCTTCGTATGCTCGAACGTTCCATCCTGGCGAGCACGGAAATCAACAGAGGCGGTAGCCCCGTATTCTGCTCGTACAAACTCATCATCACACCGCTACTTCCCGGCACAGGCATAGGAACCGGTTCATTCGTTTCCTTATCATAGATAGTGCCATACACGCCACCGTTCGGTGCATCATAATTATCGATGTCATTTTCGCATGCCGCCACGAAACAGGCGAATAATGCAGTCAATCCTATGTTTACTATTTTATTCATATCGTTTCTTCTTTAAAATTGGATGTATCAATTACCGTAACCCGGATTCTGTACCATCAACGGATTCGTACTCAAGTCCTCGGCACGGAACACCGTATAGTAGTTCTTTTCAAGGAAAAGACGCTTTCTCTTTTCGGGCACACCGGTTTCAAAGGTGTACTTGCCGCTCTTAACATTGTAATACGGACAGAGAGCCGTGCCGCGGAAATTGGTCAAACCACCTTTGCTTACATCGAGATGAGCCAGGCGCCAACGTTTCAAATCCCAGTAACGATGCTTCTCAAAAGCAAGTTCCACTTTCCGTTCATGGCGCACTTTATCCAGCGTCAGGTTACCTGCAGTCAATAGTTTGATACCTGCCCTGCCGCGAATCTCATTGATATCCTTCAAAGCCACGTCCAGATGCCGGTTCAGTTCCATGCAAGCCTCTGCACGATTCAGATAGATTTCTGCCAGACGGAAAACCACCCAGGGAGTAGAAGAACGTTTTGCGTCGATGTTCGTATAGTCCGTCAGACTTTCATCCAGGAATTTACGCTGATAGAAACCCGTCTTGCTGGCGTCGCCTACACTTAACGAGCCACCGTCTTTTCCCGAAGTATTATAAGTCTGTCCGTCTATTACGACCTTGTTCTCCTTATCCGGTTGGGCGGAAGCTTCATACTTGGTTCCTATCCCATCCTGTCCGTTGATGACACCGCGTATCCATTCGATTTTTCCGCCACCGTATCCTTTATAATCAGCACCGGCAGGTAAACCGAACCTAATAAACGAGGGTCTTTATTCTTAAAGATATCATACGGGCTATCATAGCTGATAGCTTTTCCACTGCTGTCTTTCATCTTCAGCTTCCCTTCCGTACCGTCAATATATTCAAATTCCTCTACCATTTCCAGTACCGGAGACATGCCGCATCCCCAACCGTCGCCACGATAAGAGAAAGGAACATTCAGTTTATCCCACATATGTCCTTTACCGGCAGCCACATTATACTGTTTCTGGAAAATATATTCTCCGTTATCCCCATTCACTGCTTTGGAAAAGAGATTGTAAAAGTTCTGCGCCAGCTCTTCCGCTTCCGTACCGGTCGATTTATACAAGCTATACACACGGGGAACCATTTCATCCAGAATCTTCGATGAAGCAGTATAACATTCGTCAAAGTAACGTTCCGCTTCTGTCTCGGGAATATACACATATCCTTTGGAAACAGCCTCGCCTGTGAGAGTCAGCGTTTTGGAATACTTGGCGATAGTACCGGCATACAGTGCGGCACGTGACCACAAGGCAAGCACCGTTCCACGATTTGCGCGGTATTTGGCATCACTGCTGCGTACTTCCGGCAATGATTCATAGATAGCCTTACATTCATTGATAATGAAATCATAGGTCGCGGCTTCCGTATCACGAGCCTGGTAAAGAGCTTCCGTATTTCCTGCGGTATATTCTTTCGGAACAGTCTGCAAAGGAACGCCCCCATAACGCTTCACCAGTCCGAAGTACTGCATAGCACGGATAAAACGGGCTTCTGCTCCGAGTTCTTCTTTCTCATCCTCACTCAATACGGAAGTTTTCTCAATATTCAGCAGGAAGTTGTTTACAATGCGGATTTGCTTGTAGCGGGTCACCATGTCGTCGTTGAATACATAGTCGCCATAAGAATAAGTAGAGTTCGACTTGTCGAATGCGCTCTCCTTCTGATAACTGGCGGTAGCCTCATCCGAGAGGCTGGTCTGATTCGCCAGGTTCGCCTTCTTGCTTCCATACCAGTCGTCAAACTCATCCAGTTTCAGTCCCGAGTCATACATATCCGCCAATACGGCTGTGATTGCTTTCGGATTTTGCCAAATCAAATCCGGTGTGTTGACACCGCTGGTACTCTCACGGTTCAGATAATCATCGCATCCCGTCCATACGAAGATGGACACCCCGCCTATCAATATATATTTCAGATAATTCCTATTCATTGTCTTTACTGGTTTTAGAAGGTTACATTTACGCCAAAGTTATACGTCTTCATCTGCGGATAATAGCGTATTCCGCTGGAATTGCTTTCGGGGTCGACGTTCTTCATCAGTCCGTCACGCTTGGTGAAAGTCAGCAGATTGTTGCAGTTGATATAGAAACGCACCCGGTCGATAGCCGCCTTTTTTGTCAAGACTTTAGGAAGCGTGTATCCCAGTTCCAGAGTTTTCAGGCGCAGGTAATTTGCGTTGTGCAATGACCACGAGTTACTGGAACGGTTATCGGCGACACCTGCCACGCGTGCGGCAGGCATATATCCCGGAATCCATTTGCTATAAGGGTCGGTCGGGTCTTCCCGGTGCCAGCGGTCGGTCATGATAGCCAGCCCATTACCTAAACCTTGCTGGATAAACGGGTCGAGAATATCCCCGCTAACATAAATATCGTGTCCGGCAGCTCCCTGGAAGAAGACAGTCAGGTCGAATCCTTTGTATTCTCCGGACATATTCAGCCCGTAGTACATACGGGGTGTGGCACCGTGTCCGAGTGGTTGCGTATCGTTATCATCAATAATACCGTCACCATTGTAGTCTTCGAATTTCAAATCACCCGGCATCAGCGAACGGTTACCGTCCTTATCCTGAACCGGTGAGTTCAAAATTTCCTCGAAAGAAGTAAACTGCCCGATTACTTTCTTTCCCCAACGGATATCCTTGTAACGCCCGTTGGTGTTATTACGCCAATCGTCATACATATTGGTGGAAGCCGCCCGCTCCACATAATCATACTTAATCCGGGTAGTAGAGAAGTTGGCCGACACATTATAATTAAAATTGCCAATCCGGTTTTTATGCCCGACTACAATCTCGAATCCGGTGTTAATATCAGAATTCAGGTTCTCCTGCGGCATTGATTCACCGAAGATAGTAGGCAATGAGCCTACACGGGTGGCAGGCAGACCGGAACGGTTTCTGCGGAACCAGTCGAACTCCACAGAAATCAGTCCCCTGTGGTAAGACGCCTCAAAGCCGATGTTCATAATCTTCGATTCATACCAAGTCAGCCACGGGTTTGCCATACCTACCGTAGTCATGCCCGAAGTCACTCCGTTGCTGCCCATGATATAGCTTCCGTGAGACGTATATCCATCCAGATACTGGAACGCGTCGAAATCTCCTTCATCGCCCACTTTGGCGTACGAAGCACGGATTTTCAGGTTATCCATATCGGGTAACAGTTTCTTGAAAAAAGCCTCTTCGGAAACACGCCATCCCAATGAAACACCCGGAAAGAATCCCCAACGATTACCTGCACGGAATTTATAGGTTCCGTCATAGCGGAAATTGAATTCCACCAGATAACGGTTAGAGAAATCATAGTTCAGACGTCCCACCAAGCCGGCGTGAGCCGTTTCCTGTGTCTTGCCGGAAGCTTCCTGATTCGTTTTATCCCCATAGTCCAGATCAGGAATCAGCCCGATAGCAAAATCACGTGTCCCGGTCACCCAGTTCTTCTTGTCATTATACATTTCCCATACGAGCATGGCACCGATATTATGCTTTTTAGCAAACGTATTGTTGTAGTTCATAGAGAACTGATAGGTCGGTTTGTCATAGTTTTCCAGCTTCGATTCCAGATGCGCGGTGTTAACCACTTTCTCTATATACTCTTCATTCGCATAATCATACGTATATTCCGAGAGGTCTTTCCGCCACGTTTTCCATTCCTTGTTCGTATAGTCGTAGGCAACCAATGCTTTCGCCATCAGTCCTTTCACCCAGGGAAGTTGCCAGGTGATAGCCAACGAGCTGTTAAATTCACGACGCAGGCGGTCTTCATAACCACTGTCGTCCGAATCGGAAACATGCACGGGGTTCGCCATATCTCCTACGGCTCCCCAATAATCCGGGTTGTCATTGGCATACATGGAATAAGTCGGGATGGCCATTTGTGCCGAACGGAACAGGTTGTCACCATTGTAAGGCTTTTTGCGGTTGTCGAAGCGTCCGCTCAAACGCAGTTCCACGTTCAGTCCCTTAGCCACTTCCACGCTCAGGTTGGAACGGACGTTGTAACGTTGGTAATTCCAGTCGCCCGAACGGATGATACCGCCCTGGTCCATATATCCGATAGACATGTAATATTTCACTTTCTCCGTACCGCCTGTCAGGCTCAAGTTGTGTGAAGTCTGGGGAGCGGTGCTACGCATCGTCTCACTCCACCAGTCCGTACCTGCCGTACCGTTCCGGTAGGCTTCCAGTTGTTCTTGTGAATAAGCGGAAGCTCCGCGCCACGGGTTGGCATTGTGAATCGCTTCATTGTAAAGAGAAGCGTACTCATAAGCATTCATCATCTCCGGATAGCGGGTCACTTTCTGAAAACCTACATAGCCGTTATATTCTATCTTTACCTTCTGTTCCGTCCCTTTCTTGGTAGTAACCAGCAGAACACCGTTTGAACCTTTAAAACCGTAAACAGCTGCGGCGGCATCTTTCAGGATAGAGATGGATTCGATATCATTCGGGTCGAGCTGCGTATAATCACGCTCGATACCGTCTACAATCACCAGCATGCTTCCATATCCGCGAATATCGACGGAAGCTCCATCATCACCGGGGCTTCCGCTACGCTGTACGGCACGCAAACCCGGCAAACGTCCGGCGAGCATATTCGTCACACTGGGAGCTTTTACTTCCATCAACTTATCCGAAGAGATGGCAGCTACCGAACCGGTCACGGAAGCCTTTTTCTGAATACCGTAACCTACCACCACTACCTCGTCCAGCGTCTCGGTATCTTCCTGCAAAGTTACTTTCAGTCCAGCTTGCCCGTTCACCCGCACTTCTGTTGTTTTATATCCTATATAGGAAATCTGTAACACTCCATTAGCGGGAACCGGCAAGGTAAACTTACCGTCCACATCGGTAATCGTCCCCACACCGGCAGCACCTTTCAGTTGCACCGAAGCTCCGATAACCGGTTCTCCGCCGGCATCAACAACCACACCTTTCACCGTGATATTCCGAACAGTCTGTTCGATACCCGATACCGAGGGCTTTCCGCATATACCGTAAACGGCACGCACAGGAAAGTCCCTGCCATTAAAGCTGAAACAGTAGCTATCTTCAGCCGGTCGTTGAACGACTTTAAGACAACCGTGTTCATTTTACAAACATGTTTCATAGATTAAATTAATTATGTGTTTTAAGTTTCGAATCTATATTATCATCACATATCGCTACTGCAACCTGCGAATCGGCACAGCCATAATAGAGATATAATTTGTTTTTAAAGTAAGCCAATCCTTCGATAAACACTGTTCCGTCCTTGTACTGACCGCTCTTCTCGAAAGCGGCTTCGGGCACAAAGAAAGGTTTATCCAAGCGGTCGAGTACTTTATAAGGGTCGTTGGCGTCAAACAGGAACTGCCCTGCACAATAAGCGCCTGCGGGGTATGCCGGGTCCCTTTCTTCCTTGTATCCGTTCTTGCCATTGTATAATAATACAATACCGTTCACGGTTTTGATAGCCGGTGGCCCGCACTCAGTCAGGCGGCTGTCGAAATACCCGCTGCGGGGTTTGGCTATCTCCCTTAGTTCGTTGTTTTCGTTCAGTACCGGAGCCCAGTCGGTCAGGTTATCGGAAGTTGCGGCACATACCGCATTCTCCCCCCAATACATAAAGTATTTGCCAGCCACTTTCTCAATGACCAGTCTGCCGTCTTTCACTCCGGTGACAATAGAAGCCGATTTGCTTGCTATATTGGCAAAACGCCCGTTGTATGCTTTCGCAAAAGCGAGTCCGTGTTTCGTCCAGTTTTTCAAGTCTCTGGAAGTAGCCACCGCCAAGCGGGGAAGATTGCGGTTCCAGGCTGTATAAAGCATGACGTACAATCCGTCTTCCGTCATTGCCACACGCGGGTCTTCGCAACCACCTTCCCATTCTATTTCTTTAAAATCGTCTTCGGAAGGAAAGAGTACCGGTGCGTCCGCTTGGCTCATCGTCACTCCGTCCGTACTTTCCGCATAGCCGATGCGGGATGTCCTCTTTCCGATGCCTTGCGCCGAGTTGTCTTCCGCACGGTAGAGTACCACAATCTTCCCGTCCTTGACGGTTGCCGCCGGATTGAAAGTGTCACTCTCTTCCCATCTTACCGGCTGCTTGCGCATCGGGCATTGGAAAGTAGTCGGTTGCGGGGAAATCACCGGGTTCACCCCTTCCGGGCGGACAAAAGGGCCGAGTATCCATTGTCCGCTCTGTTCTTCGACAGCTACGGATGCCTGTTTTTGTCCGGAGCATCCGGCTAGTGTCATCATACTGATTAAATAGATTACAGATTTTAGTTTTATCATACGTCGTTTTTTTAGTTTTCCCAATCGGTCGTTCATCGTTTTTCTGCCAGCAAAACTATCGTACCCCGCAAAAAATAGAGTGTACTATATTCTCAAAAGGGTATATAGGTGCTGTACAACATAATAATTCATCCGTTTGCAATGGCAGCTTAATGGTTTTGAAATATTAACGAACCGTTTGGTTCTGTTTGATGATGTTCCGGGCCAACGGGTAGGCTATCAACTGCAAGGCTCCTACCAGTATCAATGCGTACTTCAATGCAAAATCCTGTGATATGGCAAAGGCAAGCGCCATAAAAAGGATGAGCCCGAAAGCACGCCCCAGGAATAGTCCGAATTCGTGGCTTAAAATATAAGTGTATTCATTTCTTTTCTCGATTTTAACTACTGCGTCGATGGTTTGCATCATAATGGGATAGTAAGGCAAGTCAAACAAGGGCTGAAAGATTACCTTACAGAGGACAAAGATAATCACTCCGGTGGCTGAAAACAAGACCCCGTTGAACAGAGTACCGATAAAAAAGACGAGTAACCCGGCAATAAATATCTTCGGGCGGTCTTCGGGTTTGGCAATACGCCCCAGTACATAGACCAGTATAGCCGTCAGCGTACCGCTGATTCCCTGTATCAAGCCTAATGTCCCTTCATCACCGACCAGTTTCAGAATCAGGATGGCGGGGGCAGTCACCAGGAATCCCTGTACCATTCCTTTCAGGGAAGCCAGCAACAGCATTTTCTTCCACAGTGTACAGAACCGGAAGTACAGAAAGTTCTTCTGTATCGGATTGGCAAACTTACCACGCCACAAGACAGCTACGGCAAACAGGGTCACGACTATGACTCCGACTGTGACCAAACGATAGGCACCATTTATATCAATCAGGCATCCCATGATTTCTTTGCCGTCTATCTGGCTGATGAATGCGCCAATCAATAAAGGAACAGTTATCGAAGTGATGGAGAAAAAGAAAGATTCCAGTCCGAAAAAGTAGTTCCGGCTATTATCGGTCGTGTTGTTGAGAGTCAATAGATAGCGGTTGGTCCAAAAGAAACCCGATGCGGCTCCGAGAACAAAACCTGCTATGCCTAACTCTACAAAGCCCAATGACTTCACCAGCATCATGGCAAACATCGACAGCCCGCTAACTAATATCCCGCCTGCATACAGTACTTTCACGCTGACATGCCGCAACAGGAAGCCGTTGACAAAAGAGGTCGCAATGATGCCGATATACATAAAAAGTTGATAGAAAGCTACGGAAACAGGCTCGCTCGTGTGACGCATCACATAAGCACCTACAAATATCTCCACCACAGGAAGCACGAACGCATAGAGCAGGTTAGTCATCAACAGTACACGTACATTGGAAGTCTGCTGCTTGAAGAATTGATATTCTCTTTTCAATTTATTCATTTCTTACCTTAATATATGTCATGACTTTAATGAACGAAGGATTTCCCCGATGGAGAACTCCGCTCCGCAGATTACTTCATCACTCGCACCGTAGTAAACAGTCACCTTATCCCCTTCTACCAGATGCCCGTTCGTGAAGACCACATTCCCGAAAAATCCGGTCTGCTCGTAGGGAGCAGTCGGTTCCATTATAGGAGCTTTGCTTCGGGCAATTACCTTTGAGGGGTCGTTCAAATCAAGCAGAAGGGCTCCCAGGCAATAGCGGTTCTGATAGTCTGCACCATGATAAATCTCCAGCCAGCCTTCCTCTGTACGGATAGGCGCGGCGCCCGCACCCACACGGGCACAGTCCCAGCTATCGGGACGAGTGGTCGCAACGCAACGGTGGTTACCCCAGTGCAACCGGTCGGGTGATTCGGCAAGCCAGATATAGTTGCCGCCCAGTTCGGGACTGCTCGGGCGATGCAAGGCGAAATATTTGCCGTTTATCTTCTCTTCAAACAAGGCACAGTCTTTATTATGAGGGGGAAAAATCATGCCGTGACGAGTGTAATTCTTCCAGTCACGGGTATGAATCAGCCCTACACCGACGGCAACGGAAGAGACTTCGGTAAACGTCAGGTAATAGCCGTCGGCTGTAGTCGCCACCCGGCAGTCCTCGATGCCGAAAGCCTCTAATGCCCCTTTGCCGAAAATAGGCGGATAATCCGGTTCTTCCTTAAAATGGATGCCGTCCTCGCTCGATACCAACCGGAGATAAGACATGGTAGTCAGATAATTCTGTCCCGCATATCCTATCACACGAGGGTCGGAAGCGTCCAGTTCCGGGTCATTTTCGTCGAAAGAAAGCACTTCTATCTTCCCTTCCTTATTATATACGGGGAAACTAATCACTCCCTGTTTCTGTACGGGGCGTTCGGCTACCCGCAGTAATAACCAGGTTTTTCCGTCGAAGCGGAATACGCCGGGATTCAGGAAACAGGTGATTTCCATACCTTCTATTCCCGGTTGTAAATCAGATGGTTTCAATAATGGGTTCTGATGAAATCGTTTTGCAATATCCATTTTCTAATCATTAAATAGGTGTTGTTTTTATTTCTCGTGGCAAAGCTACCCCACGCAGCGACGGGAAGAGTGTACTATATTCTCAAAAGGGTATACACGTGTTGTACAGCATATTTTTATCTTTGTTTTCTTATTTTTCCTCTCTATCTTTGCGACATGATTCTACGAAAACACTCATATTTCCGTTACATCTGCATCCTTATTTATTCATGCCTGATGCCTGTTTTATTACATTCGCAGAATGTAGTAAAACAGATTTCCAATGCGGATGGATTATCCAATAATTCGGTGAATTGTTTCCTCGAAGATTCGGAACATACGCTTTGGGTAGGGACATGGGACGGATTAAATGCATATAACGGTCGTAGCTTCAAAACCTATTCTTATAATAAAAAGGATGCAGGGTCTATCAGTAATAATGTCATCTGGCAGATTATCGAGCAGAGCGACTCTATCCTGTGGGTATCTACGGACTATGGGGTGAACCGGTGGAAACGTTCTACCCAACAGTTTACTCCTTATTATTTAGGTACACAGAATAATCCGCCGAAACAGGAGAAGTCATTTCTGCTGGATATCACTTCCGGCAAGCATATTATCTGTTATGTGAAAGAGCAGGGTCTATTCTGTTTCGATGACCGGAAACAGGAGTTTGTTTCCTTGAAGAATGACCTGCCCGATGACATCAGGAACTTCGTCATTGATTCCAAAGACCGGATATTCTTTCTCACAGGACATGGACAATTATTGCATTATCAACTGACTGTCCGCAACTCCTGTCCCGAACTCTCGTTCAAAGAAGAAATCAGGCACTGTGCCCCCGTTTCCAATATTTATCTTTCCCAGGACTGCCTCATCATTAACGATGACAGGACGCTGACTGTTTCACAAGATAACCGTATATTGGACAGTATAAATATTCCGGAGAACAAAACCGTATCACAAGCTATCTGCCACGGTGAATATCTCCTTATCAGCTTTATCGAGGGGGGATGCATCAGATATAATCTTGAAAATGGGACTTCAACGGAATTACTCCAATTGCCGGAGAAAGCTTCCATTTTCACTATTTATATCGGCTCGCAGAATATCCTTTGGGTAGGTACGGACGGACAAGGGATATTGGAAGTCTATGAACACAGTTCGCCTTTCCATACCGTAAAAACGAATTATCCTGTCCGCTGTTTTTGTGAGGAAGACAATGGCAATATACTCGTAGGAACAAAAGGAGAAGGTATCCTGCTGCTCGACAAGCAGGAACGGGGAGTCAACCCCTATCTTTCAACAGGCAACGGGTTAATCTCCAACTCCGTTTATACTATCCGCAAAAATATGTCCGGGGATATATTCATCGGAACCGAAGGGGCGGGTATCAATTATATTCCACTCAATGGCAACCAGGTGAAAAAACTGGGTATTCCCGCTGAATTTCCAGCTTTCAGGGCAGTTTACAGTATCCTTTTCACCCATAATGATTCACTTTTATGGTTGGGAACTTCCGGCTACGGACTTATCAAGCTGAGCCTGCAAAGGGAAGGAAAAAGTTATAGAGTAACGGACATGAAACAATATAAATCTCCCGGCCCTTCTTCGCCAAGCAATAATATTATTTATTCGGTTATTGCCGGATACGATGAGAATGAACTTTGGCTAGGCACGCGAGGGGGCGGAATTAATAAGTTCGATATCGCGTCCGAACGTTTCCGGCAGATGAATGAGATAGACCCCGGTTTGTCCCTGACTAACAATGACGTGATTTATCTGACTAAAGGAGATTCTGCCAGTATCTGGATAGGTACCAGTTATGGTCTTAACCGGTTGTTCCCGACAGCCACACCGCCTTCCATCACCGAATATACGGACAATAACGGATTGCCCAATAATACGATTCACGGCATCCTGAAAGATGAGAACGGGAATATTTGGGCAAGCACCAATCAAGGTATCTCCTTTATCGACTTGCCCTCGGGAAAAATTACCAATTATTCCTCAAGAAACGGGCTGCAAAACGACGAATTTTCTGATGGGGCTATTTTTAAGGACAAAGCCGGATGGCTGTATTTCGGCGGAGTCAGCGGGTTGAACTATTTCGACGAGAACAAGATACGCTTACGGGAACATATCGCATCATTAAGCCTGAACAGCCTGAAGATAAACAATACAAGCCAGAATATCTACGAACGTATCCGTAACCATACACTCCGATTGGACTATGACGAGCCTTATATTACTTTGGGATTTGCCGCACATGATTTTATCAACAATGAGAATTGTGAGTTCAGCTACCGCATTATCGACTTTGCCGACGAATGGATTTACAATGAGAATAACCCGAATATCGTTATCACCAAACTGCCGCCGGGAAAATATAAACTGGAAGTAAAATGCACCAATGGCGACCGGGTATGGAGCAACGAAATCTATTCCCTCAATTTGGACATCGCTTACCCCTGGTGGCTCAGTACTACAGCTTTTATTATTTATTTTATCCTGATTGCCATTGCTATCTATATCACGCAATCCGTCATCAAGAATCGAATCCGGCTGAACCGTCAGATTCTACTGGAACATATCGAGAAACAGAATCAGCAACGTATCCATGAATCGAAGTTGAACTTCTTCACGAATGTGGCACACGAGTTTTTCACTCCGTTGACACTGATATACGGCCCGGCACAGCACTTGTTGGAAAAGGCAGACCTCGACAGTTATACAAAAAGATATATCTACATCATCAAGAACAATGCCGACCGGATGCAGAAGCTTATCAACGAACTGATGGAGTTCCGGAAAGCAGAAGCGGGACATACAGCTATCTATGCTGAAAAAGTGGATATTCAGTTGCTCGTCGACTATGTATCGGACAACTATACCGAAATTGCCGAAGAAAACAAGATAGACTTCAGCTTCAAAAGCAAAGAGGTATCATCCTTTACAACAGACCGGAATGCACTGGAAAAAATAATATTCAATTTGCTTTCCAACGCCTTCAAATATACGCCGTCCGGCGGATATATCCGTGCTGAAATACGGGGGAATGTCGCTGACGGGACATTGCATTTCCGAATCCGCAACTCGGGCAAGGGACTGACAGAGAAACAAATGAGTGAGATATTCAGCCGGTTCAAGATTTTCGAAAGCAGTAACCTGAAACATGCGGGAAGCACCGGAGTCGGCCTGAATCTGACCAAGAGCTTGACGGAGTTATTGGGCGGAGAAATCACAGTAGGAAGTGTATTGGGAGAGTATGTAGAATTCAATGTGTCTCTACCGTCCATGCACGTGAATTCCGGAAAAGAAAGTCAGCCGGCAGAAGAAGAGGCAGAAGCCGGTGAAATGCTTTTTGTCCCAAAACAAAAGGAAATTAGTATATTGATTGTAGAAGATGAAAAGAATATCCGCGAACTTCTGAAAGATATCCTGCTTCCTTACTACCAGGTTCGGGAAGCAGCCGATGGGGAAGAGGCGCTGAAAGAAATCGAACAGAAACAGCCGGATATTATTATCAGCGATGTATTGATGCCCAGGCTGGACGGCATCACTCTGACGGATATATTGAAAGCCAACGAGCGGACTGCCCACATTCCGATTATCCATATCTCCGCCAAGAACTCCATCGAAGACCAGATTAACGCTTACAAACATGGAACAGACTTATATATCCCCAAACCTTTCCACCCGAGGCATGTATTGAGCGCGGTAGAGAATATGATTAATAAATACTCTCTGATGAAAGAGTATTTCAAATCCAGCCGTTCCTCTCTCATCGTAAGGGATGGAATCACCATGCATAAAGAGGATGAGCTGTTACTGGACAAGATTATCAAATTCATCGAAGATAATATTGACGACGAATCCATGAATCCGGATTCTCTCGCAGACTTTATAGGAGTAAGCAAAGCGGGATTGTACCGTAAACTCAAAGAATTGACGGAAAAGACACCAAGCGAATTTGTCCGTACCATCCGCCTGGAATATGCAGCAGGCCTATTAAAGACTACCAAGCTTACCGTTACCGAGATTATGTATAAATCGGGCTTCTCAAACAAGTCTTATTTCTACCGGGAGTTTGCCAAGTTATACAACACTTCTCCCAAAGAATACAGGAGCGGACAGACAGAAGAAAAGGATACTTAATAACCATCTAACAATAAAGAAACAATGAGAAAACTTTTTATTGTATTGGCGCTCTGCGGTGTGTCAATACTGAATGCGCAGCAACTGAATGTCGCTTCTTACAATGTACGAAACAGTAACCCGAACGATGCCAAAGCCGGAAACGGCTGGGAACAGCGTTGCCCGGTACTCACCCAGTTAATCACCTTTCATGACTTCGATATATTCGGAGCGCAGGAAGTGAAACATAACCAACTGGAAGATATGTTGAATGCCTTGCCGCAATACAGTTATATAGGCGTAGGACGGGATGACGGGAAAACGAAAGGGGAATATGCGCCTATCTTCTACCGGAAGGATAAATTCAAGTTACTCAAATCCGGGAATTTTTGGTTATCGGAAGATACCTCGAAGCCGAATAAAGGATGGGATGCAGCCTATACCCGCATCTGTACATGGGGAGAATTCAAGGATATTACAGGCAAGTTCAGATTCTGGTTCTTTAACCTGCACATGGACCATATCGGAGTAGTGGCACGTCGCGAAAGTGCCAAGCTGGTTATCAGCAAGATTAAAGAGATGTGTGGCAAAGACCCCGTCATACTCACCGGAGATTTCAATGTAGACCAGACCAGCGAAAGTTATCAAGTACTTCATGAATCCGGAATATTATCAGACTCTTATGAGGTCGCGCAACTGAGATATGCAACTAATGGAACATGTGCAGGATGGAATCCGAACACATATACTCCCAACCGTATCGACCATATCTTCGTTACCAAAAACTTTATTGTTGAAAAGTACGGAGTGCTGACAGATACTTACCGGATTAAAAATGAAGCCACCGGAATGTATGAAGCACGCATTCCTTCAGACCATTTTCCCGTGAAGGCAGTATTGAAATATACCAAGTGAGCAAACTGAATTCGAAATGATAATATAAGCCTGTTAATGTTCTATTTTTAATATTCTACAAGGAAATAGCCGGTTAAAAAGTAACGAACCGGAAAATAAACTGCATAAATAAATGCATGAGCATACAAAAAATATTCTCGAAACGGTTATACCTGAAAAAAGAAAATCAAGCAATTAAATGAAAAAAAGAACTGGACGGTTATTGATTCAATAATCTCTTATCTTTACATGGTCGTAGCGCGATATGTATTTACATTTTAGATAAAAAAGCGAGCTGGTTTATATGCCAAAGAAAAGCGAAAATGTAATAGCACAATAACAGAAAAAATAGCAGCAAGTTACTCATGTTTGTAAGAGTAGCTTGCTGCTATTTTTATAGTGTTTATATCTTTATCAGAGAAGCATAATATATTAATCAATGTATTGTTTGATTAACTCCACTGGCATTGACAATTGTTTGGATATCTCTTCAATCGATGTCCCATTTTTACAGAGCATCTTAATCATTGAACGAATCACTTGTTCTTTCTGTTCAATCACTTGTTCTTTCTGCTCAATCACTTGTTCTTTCTGTTCAATCACTTGTTCTTTCTGCTCAATCAACTGCTCTTTCTGCTCAATTTCCTTATTCTTCATCATAATTGTCGTATCCCTGTCCTCTATTTCAGAAAGAATTTCGTCTTCTATCTCCATGGCACGCCGCACGTTGGGTGCAGCGGCAGCCTTCAGCAGCCGATGAACAACACACTTCACTTCATCGTCAAGATGCTCATCGTTAATTTCCAGATAGTGTTCGCTATCAGCCTGCCGATATTCTTGGTCAAATACACTCAGCAGACGTTCAAGACGGTTACGAGTTCGTCCGGTGAGGAAAGGATCTGCACGATGATGCTGTCATGAGTCAGACTCTCTATGAAGGGGTCGGGAGAAGGAAGAGGATTGTCGTCATAATCCAGATAGCGGCGGTGCACGTAACCACCGGCTCGGTCAGGTTACCCAAGGGGTGTCCCAGAATGTAGATAGAAATGATGGGCAAACCATATGTACGCCTTTGTCCATGCTCATTCTTTTCTTCGATAATGTTCTCCTTATTAAGATACTGCGTGCCCAGATACTGTCGGAAGCACAAGGTTTCAGTAATGAGCCAAGTCTTTTGCAGTTCGATAAGGACAAGGTGTTCTGCACCGTCATTCTCACGAATCTTTGCTGAAAAATCTATACGAAAGAGTGAGATGCGAGTATGTTCCATGGAAGTATACTCGTGGCGGCGCATTTCAAGGTCTATAATATCCTTTTTGAGCAATGCGGAAAGAAATATCTTGGCGACTTTCTTGTCTTCCATTAAGAATTTGAAGACAGCGTCGTAAATGGGATTGGCGATGATAGTCATATTGCTTATAGTTTAATAATTAAGCAAATATACTTCTTTTATTTGATTAATGAGAGGATGAAAAGGTTAAATTCTTCTATCGGAAAGGAATTACGACATTCTAAGTTACATCGATTGATTCCTCATATTCTAGGATTAAAGAAGTATCAGTATGCCGTATTGTTTCTTGAAAGCGGTCGAAAAGTGCGATGGATTCTTGAAACCCACTTCGGCATAGACATCCACTAATTCTCGTTCATAAACTCCATGATATCTATCTTCTACGGTTCGTTGAAATCGAAGAGCGCCGGAGCAAACCGCTTGTCGATATGCAGCAACGCAAGCAGCCCCTCCTGCAATTTCAAGTTCATGGAGCCATCGGATTTCAAAATAGATTCTATCAGCTTGTTGCATACGTCGTCGGAAAATGCACAACGGTATGTTTCGGCACATTTCCGACAGTCAATACAACCTCATACTGATTTGTTGCCAATCCAGAACCATTCTGTTTCGATTCCCTTTTCATGCAGAGCTCCTCTACCACACTCAGATCTTGCCAAGTTCCTCCTTGGGGATGCGTACTTCCATTGACCAATAAAACTTTCATACTCGGATTATTTCAATAAGGGTAGTTGGTGTAACATCTCTTTGATGCGAATCGCAATACGCGGCATCGGTTCAGCAACGGTCAAACCGACAATCTCTTTTTCCGTAGCGATGTCGTTTATTACCCTCACGACTTCCGATATTTTCATTCCGCTGGGAACAACACCGACAGCAGCTATGATTTCGGCAGGGTCGAGCACGTCCATATCGAAATGTACGACGACTTTGGACGCTCCGCACGATTTCAGCCAATCACGTATTGCATTGCTATTCTCACGGACATCTTCCGACGTCAAGTGTTTTCCTCGTCTTTCCAACGGGCTTTCTGACCGCCTTTCATATATCCGATACGGGGAATTCCGTTTACTATAGAGTTATTGTGTCCGTGTGCCCACTGCATTTTCAGCATCT
>NZ_QTMZ01000064.1:0-23350 GCF_003602935.1 Bacteroides sp. AM54-2NS | reverse complement strand
ACAATTATGCCCTTTCAGGGCGCAAATTCAGATTGTCGTTTTTACGTAGGGCGTTGCCCTACGCTATATAATTAAGCCCTTTCAGGGCACTCCGCAAAATTATCATTTAGTTCATTTATGTACCGTTATGAATCAAACTAGCGGTGGTTTGATTCTTTTCAAAAATCATGGTAAAATAAAGTATATCAACTTCTCTGTCAACTTAGAAATAAAAGTTTACTTTTGCCTTCCACAAGTTTCACAGACTCGTAAGTTGTAGTATGACAGATGTTTGCTGTGATTTAATGACCTCGTTTTAGCTTTTCACACCCTTCACACTCTAACGAAAAGCTCCCCCGGTTCAAACAAAAGCTTAGGCGTTTCCTTATATGGAAGGATATAAGAAGATGAATATGACCGTATAACAGATTGAAATAGTTAACATGGTATCAGCCGACTGCCGTTGACCATACAGCCGACTGCAGTTGTCTAAGTCGCTGACTTTAGTTGACCGAACAGACGACTTTAGTTGTCTATTCATAAATCAACTTTAAAATCGTGATATAGAGTCGATATTACGTAGTATCAAACCATATACTTCATGTTAGGTATTGGTTTGATTTTATTTTATTTTATCCTCCCATACTTGACACTATTCAACAAAAAAACTCTATCTTTGTTCTATAATTGAGATACAAGAAATAATGGGAAGATTTATCAATCCCTTTACCGATTTTGGCTTTAAGTTTTTATTCGGCAGAGAGGTAGAAAAGGAGTTATTAATCGACTTCTTGAATGATTTGCTCGTAGGAGAGCATGTAATTACCGACATCCAGTTCCTAAACAACGAACAGCAGCCGGAAGTAAAAACAGAACGAGGACTTATCTATGATATATATTGTAGAACCAATACGGGGGAGCATATTATCGTAGAAATGCAGAACCGGGAACAGCCTTACTTTAAAGACCGTGCCCTTTTCTATCTCTCTAGGGCTATTACCCAACAAGCGAGAAAAGGGATTTGGAACTTTCAATTAGATGCTGTGTACGGAGTGTTCTTCATGAACTTCGTGATGGACAAGGATATACCCTCTAAAATCAGAACGGATGTTGTCCTTTCTGACAGGGATACAGGTAGCTTTTCAATAGTAAGTTCCGGCAGATTTTTATTGAATTGCCGAACTTTAATAAAGAAGAGGATGAATGTGAAAATGATTTTGAACGCTGGATTTATATATTAAAGCACATGGATACACTTGATCGAATGCCTTTCAAGGCTCGTAAAGCCGTTTTTGAACGACTGGAAAAGTTAGCCTCCAAAGCGAATATGACCCAGGAGGAAAGAATGCAGTACGAGGAAGAATGGAAAGTTTACAACGATTATTTTAATACGTTGGACTTTGCAGAACAAAAAGGTATACAAAAAGGTATACGGGAAACAGCCCGTAAATTGAAAGAATTAGGAGTGGATAATGATATTATCATAAAATCTACGGGTATTTCGAAAGAAGAAATAGAGAAATTATAATCTTTCTCCTATTATTAATAGACGACTCATGCATTCAAACATGAGTCGTTTTTGTTTATTCTTATATTTATATTAATCCGGTGTGAAAAGCTTCCTTCCCCTGATAACTCTTTTTAGTAGCTTAATTCCATTGCTTTTCGATATTCTTTTTTATATTTGCCTACGTTAATGAAGGAGATACGACAATTGAGAGATAAAATATTGATAGGATGCATATTGTGTCTGTTCTCTTTTATATCAAAGGGGGCAGCCAATAATTATATAATGAATCCTTATACTCATCAGGAAATCTCTGCCGACTCCATCATAGAACGTGTGATGACCTTTGCGCCTTTGTATGAAACGATAGTCAGCGAATATCGAGCGAACCTATATATAAAAGGTAAGATGGACATTCAGAAGAAGAATTTTATTCTCCGCTATGTGCCTTCCATGTTTCGTTTGCAAAAGGGCGTTCGCGAATATTTGCTTGAAACGTACAGTGACTTGCATTATACGGCTCCCAATATTTACGACCAGAAAGTAAAAGCCTCCCAGGGAACGGTGAGAGGAAACAGGGGATTGCCGGGCTTGCTCGAATACTTTAATGTAAATATCTACTCTTCGTCTCTGCTGAATGATGAACGCTTGTTATCACCACTGGCTAAAAACGGACAGAAATACTATAAATACCAGATAGACAGTGTGATGGGAGATCCTAATAATCTGGATTATCGAGTCCGCTTTATTCCCCGTACCAAGAGCGATCAGTTGGTAGGTGGATATATGGTGGTTAGCAGCAACGTCTGGAGTGTTCGTGAAATCCGTTTTTCGGGAAGATCGGAGCTGATAACATTTACCTGTTGGATTCAGATGGGAGATGTCGGCAAGAAAAATGAATTTCTGCCGGTGCGTTATGATGTAGAAGCCCTTTTCAAATTCCTCGGAAATAAGGTAGATGGTAATTATACAGCTTCTTTAGATTATAAATCCATCGAACTGAAAGAAAAGAAGGTACGTAAGAAAGAGAAGAGGAAATATAATCTTTCGGAATCTTTCTCTTTACAGTGTGATACGAATGCTTATAAAACGGACGCCTCTACCTTTGCTATCATGCGCCCGATCCCTTTGAACGAGAGCGAGAAAAAACTATATTTCGACAATGCGCTTAGACGTGACACGGCTACCATACAAAAGCCATCCAAGAGTCAGGCCTTTTGGGGAACGATGGGTGACTTGATGGTAGAAGATTATAAATTCAATTTGTCCAATATCGGAAGCGTACGGTTCTCTCCGTTTATAAATCCGCTTTTATTCAGTTATAGCGGAAGCAACGGTTTGTCTTATCGACAGGATTTCCGTTACAACCGTCTTTTCGGAGGGGATAAATTACTTCGTATTGTGCCGAAACTCGGATACAACTTCACGCGTAAAGAGTTCTACTGGTCGTTGAATGCCGACTTTGAATACTGGCCGCAGAAACGGGGATTCTTCCGGTTGAATGTGGGTAATGGTAACCGTATCTATAGCAGTAAGGTGCTCGACGAACTGAAAGCCATGCCGGATAGTATCTTTAATTTCGATTTAATTCATCTTGATTATTTCAAGGACTTGTATTTTAACTTCCGCCATACAGTTGAGATAGTCAACGGACTGGATATCGGTCTGGGTTTCTCTGCCCATAAAAGAACAGCCGTAGAGCCTTCCCGTTTTGTGATTACCGGTGATTATCCGATGCCGCCTCCGGAGTTTATGGATAAATTCAAGAACACTTATATCAGTTTCGCTCCCCGCATCCGGATAGAGTGGACGCCGGGACTCTATTATTATATGAACGGAAAGCGAAAGATAAACTTACATTCTATCTATCCAACCTTCTCGGTCGATTATGAACGGGGAATTAAAGGAGTATTTAAAAGTACGGGCGAATATGAAAGAATAGAGTTTGACCTTCAGCATCAAATCCGGATGGGATTGATGCGTAATATTTATTATCGTTTCGGATTCGGGGCATTCACCAATCAGGATGAACTGTATTTTGTGGACTTTGCCAATTTCTCCCGCCATAATCTTCCCGTAGGCTGGAATGATGAAATCGGCGGAGTATTTCAGGTGCTTGACTCACGTTGGTATAACTCCTCCCGTCGTTATGTGCGGGGACATTTCACCTACGAAGCTCCATTCCTTATTCTCCGGCATCTGATGAAGTACACCCGTTATGTGCAGAATGAACGTATTTACATCAGTGCACTTTCTATGCCGCATCTTCAACCTTATCTGGAAGTCGGATATGGCATCGGTACGCATATTTTCGACGTGGGAGTCTTCGTAAGCAGCGAAAACTGGAAATTCGGAGGAATAGGCTGTAAGTTCACGTTTGAGTTGTTCAACCGATAGTTTTTCTTCGTTCCGGTTGTTTTATCGAAAGATTATACTTATCTTTGTATTAAGAGAGGATGAGGGCAGAATTTAGCATCAAAGAGGTGTAGTCGCCTCGTAAGCACAGGTATTTTTCCTAGAAAATAAATTCTAAGGTATAAATACCTACATTTATTTTAGTAAATAACTCATCCTCTCTTCTCTTTGTTTATATACATAATACAAAATGGACGGAATTCTAATAACGATACTTATTGTCACAGGTTTTCTGATTTATAAGATGATTTCCTCAAGCAGAAAACAAGAGGGGTATAAAAGATGGAAAGCGACAGACGGTAGTAAGGAAGAAAAGACTACTAAAGTAAAATGGGAGCATGGAGCCTGGCTTAGGCATGCTTTGGGAGCGACAGTTTCAAGAGCACAGTATGTTCAAAAGTATGATGAATCGGCTGTTGTCTGGTGTGCCAATCTGTTGGGAATGGAAACGGGACAATTGAAGGAAATACTACGAAACGTTTCTGTGCATTACCGGGAATTTTGGATGAGAAAAAGAAAAGGAGGGTATCGTATGATCTCTGCCCCTAACAAAACAATGCAATCCATTCAAGCGACTATTAATTCTCGTATATTATCACCTGTAACAATGATTCATCCGGCAGCGGTAGGTTTCCGGAACGGTCATTCTGTAGTCGACAATGCCAATCCTCATTTAGGAAAGCGGTATGTGTTGAAAATGGATATTCATGATTTTTTCTTTTCTATACGGAGTCCGAGAGTGAAAAAGACATTTGAGAAGATCGGTTATCCGGAAAATGTATCTAAAGTATTGGGAACGTTGTGTTGTTTGCACAGACACTTGCCGCAGGGAGCACCTACAAGTCCGTCGTTAAGTAATATCGTTAGTTATGAGATGGATAGGAAGTTGGCGGCATTGGCAGCGGAATACGGATTGACTTATACCCGGTATGCCGATGACCTGACTTTTTCGGGAGATGTATTTCCCAAAGAGCAAATCATTCCCCGTATTAAACAAATCATTCGTGATGAGAAATTCGAACCGAATCATAAAAAGACCCGTTTCATCAATGAGTATGGTAGAAAGATTATCACGGGAGTGTCCATCTCTTCTGGTGTGAAACTGACTATCCCTAAAGCCAGAAAGAGAGAGATCCGGAAGAATGTCTATTTCATCCTGACGAAAGGTTTGGCAGAACATCAGCGACGGATTGGTTCGAGTGATCCTGTCTATCTGAAACGGCTGATTGGAGAGCTTTGTTATTGGCGGTCAATAGAACCGGACAATAGCTATGTATCCGATTCTATTGCTGCCCTGAAACGTTTGGAGAAAGGGTACTAATCTATTTCTGTCACCTGAATCTACTAGACAGGATCACTCGAACCAACATTTAATCCGCAATCGTCACCCGTTCGTTTTCAATTTTGGCATAATTCCTTTTCACGGCTTCGCGAATACCTCTTTGCATGGCAGCGTCTATGTTCGATCCCATACGGGCAAAGCCGAATTGTTGTGCACATGCTTTTATCAAATCTGCCACAGGCAGGCTGATGGAGTCTGTCAACAGTTGTCGGATGGCATTGGCTATCTCTTCAGGAGCTATATCTGTCGCTTCCCGCTCGGAAACCGGACGATAAATAGAGTAGGAGATGCATTGCTCTCTATCTTTCCAGCAGAAAACAAATCCTTCATGTTCGGTGCGATAGATATTTAGTGCATCTAAAGCCGTCTCTATCTGTGATTCTACCCGTGCACCCAGACGACTGATTCCCCATTCAGACAGAATCTTCTTGCAAAGCAATGATTTGCTGACCGGAGCTTCATTCTCTATAATCTTCCGTATTTGAGAAGTGAGGATAGAATAGCTTTCACTAAAGAAAAAGTCTTCCGGCGAATAGCTGCCTGGAGTGATCTTTGCCGATCGGTACTTTTGCTGTATTCCGCTTTGTGCGGAAGATGCGGAAGCAGTTTGCTTTTCAGAAGTGGCAGGTGATGCTTTGAGTACAAATGAAATTTCATTGTTATCTCTCTCTGCAGTCGGTACTGCTTCTTTTATTGACTCTTCTTTTATTGGCTCTTCTTTTATTGGCTCTTCTTTTGTTATTTTTTCTTTGTTTGTCGACTCTTTGTTCACAGATTCTTTTTCTGCTGTCATTGGATCAGAATCAATTCCGGTGGTTGTCGTTGTTTGGGCATTAACCTTTGAACTCTTTTTGCGTGCGATAGCCTCTTGAATAGCTGCCATTACTTCGTCCGGTTTTTCCCACCAGTCCATAGTCCATATTCGGTAGATATCCCAGCCGAGTGCTTTCAGTACATTGTTTTGCACAATTTCCCGGTCACGTGCGGTCTTGGTACGTTTGTAGTTTTTGCCGTCGCAGATAATACCTAATTGATAGTTGGAGGTGTTTTCGGTGTCAACGATACCTATATCTATTTTGTAACCGGAGCATCCGATATCTGTATGCACGGTGTATCCCAATGAACGCAGTTTATCGGCAATGATATTCTCGATGGAGGCTGCTGCTTCCGTGGATTGGTCTGTCACATTGTTGATTGTGTTTCTGGTTCCTTTCTCCGCATATTCGAGGAAACGTTTTAATCCGGCTACTCCGATAGAGGAAGTCCGGTTCAGGTCAATCATATCCGATCTTAAAGTGGAATAGATAATCATCTCATACCGGGCACGGGAAACGGCCACATTCAACCTTCTTTCGCCACCTACCCGGTTCAATGGGCCGAAATTCATGCTGACACGTCCTTCCGCATCCGGACCGTAGCCCACAGAAAAGAGAATAACGTCCCGTTCATCTCCCTGCACATTCTCCAGGTTTTTGATAAACAACGGTTCGTCACATTCCAGAGCAAGAGTTTCCAGTTCGGGATGGAAGATAAAGAGGTCGGAAAGTAAGTCTTCTATCAAGGCTTGCTGAACGATGCTGAAAGTCACCACACCGATACTTTTCTTTCTCAATTCCTCGCTTCTCAATCTTCTGGCTATTTCGTCTACCACCGCTTGAGCTTCCGCCCGGTTTTGGCGCGATTTGCCTTTATCATAATAACCGTTGATGTTGACTATCCTGACTTTCGATTCAATGTTGTCCGGAGAAGGGAAAGTCATCAGTTTGTTATCGTAATATTCGGAGTTGCTGAAAGCGATGAGGCTCTCATGTTTGCTTCGATAGTGCCACAATAAATATTTGGAAGGGATAGACAAAGCAAGGCAGTCGTCAAGAATACTCTCCAAATCCTCCATCTCAATATTATCTTCATCTACGGTGCTGACCGAGAAGAAGCTGGTAGGAGGCATTTGTTTCGGGTCCCCCACGATAATCACGTTTTTGCCTCGGGCAATAGCGCCCACCGCTTCATAAGTAGGCATCTGTGACGCTTCGTCAAAGACAATCAAATCGAATTTGTCAGCATCCGTATCAATGAATTGAGCGACGGAAAGCGGGCTCATTAGCATACACGGACACATACGCGACAATAAAGTAGGAATCTGATCGAACAGCTTGCGGATGGATATGCCACGAGCATTGTTGCGGATATTCTTTTGAAGGATGCCCACTTCGGAACTTTGGATAGCTTCGTGAGTAAAAGACGGAATGTTGGAAGCCAGCCGCGCAAACAATTCTTTTTTGGTCGTTTCTTCGAATTTGGCGGATATTTGTTTGTATTTAGCAATAATATCGTTGAAAATTTTGCCGTTGAATAATTCCAGCGTGGGTTCTTTGGCAATGATATACTGAATAACCGCCTGGTAGAAACTCTTGCAGAAGATGTCTGTCAGTTGGTCGGTAGGGATATTCTTTTCCTTATATTCTGTCGCGACAAATCCGATTCCCAGTTTATTCAGAGTTTGGTATGCTTGTAACCACTGATACCAGTCTTTGAGTTTGTCGAGGTTATCTTTCCAGGTTTGGACTTTTGATAGCGCAATCGTTATCCAGTCGGCTGAAGAGGTATAAAGCTCTTCTGTTGATATACCCAACGTGCCGGACAACTTCTTTTCAATGACTGTGAGTGTATCCGACAACTGATACAGTTCATTGAAAGAGTGAGCGTGAATATCTCTGAATGTTTGAATCCCTTCTGTGAGCTGTACAGACAAATTCTGTTTGATTTGTGACACCTTGGCAATGTCCTTTGCGTAATTCAGCAAATGTGAGTGAAGAGAAGCCATATCATTGATAATCTGCTCAATGGCAGTCCAATCCTCATTCTTGCCGAATCGTCCGAACAAAGAGGGGAGTTGGCCAGTGTATTTCTGAACAGCGTCCTTTTCTTCCTGATACCGGATAATCCGGTGGAGTAGCGGTTTGATGTCTTCTGTTTCAATGGTTTTTAAAGCATAGATGTTGATAGCCTTTTTGATTTTTCGCTGACCGAAATATCTGGGAAGGAACCATTGATCGGATACCCGGTTCCATTCGGCTACCGTCTGCTTTGCGTTGATAGACAGAATCTCTTTGGTGAATCCTGCCTCTATTTCTTTTCTTTGTTCATCACGTTTTTGCCCATGAACCACCACTTCACGATATTCATTCAGCGTTTCATTCAATAACGGCAGAGTCAGCAATCCCGGAGTCAGCTCCGGAATATCGAGTATTCTCCGGATGATACAGGCAATCGTTTGGAAATCCTTGCGTGTAGGGTGTATATCCGTATCTTTCAGAAGTACGGAAAATACATCCAACTTCTGCCGGATGGTATTTAATAAATCAATGAAAGCGGTAAGTAATTGGGAGGCTTCTTCTTTTCCGGCAGATGAATATTCGGAAATCGAGATGCCTGTTAATGGATGCCGATAAGGGTGTCCGCACGCATTGGCGGTTCTGACTAACGATTCGATAGCCTCTTCCCATTGCGCAAATGTATCTTTGTCTAATGTATCCAGATAAGGTTGTGGAATCTCAAAACAAGGTTCGACGTCTACAGATTGATAATGGATAATGGCGTCGTATAGTGAAACTCCGAACGGATATTCTTTATGCAGGGCTTCAATATACTGATTCAGTTCTGCCCGCAAATTCAGCAAACGCTCCGCTTCCTTTTTGAATTCTTCGGGAGGTGTCTGCCTGATAATTTCCGTTGTTTCTTTCAGTTGTGAGATAACAGCGGATTTCTTTGTTTTGTTGGAATGAATTTCCAAACAGAACGGAGCCAAACCGATAGCTGCCAGTCGGTTTTGAACAACGGAGAGGGCAGCCATTTTTTCCGCAACGAATAAGACACGTTTCCCTTTGTAAAGCGCGTTGGCGATGATATTGGTAATTGTTTGCGATTTACCCGTTCCCGGAGGGCCGTGCAGGATAAAAGTCTTATCGTGTACGGCTTCGTAAATGGCTTCCAATTGCGAAGAATCGGCGATGATAGGCAATACGATGTCCGTTGGCGACAGTTGTTTGTCCATATCCGTTGCGTCTATTTCTTCTGTTGCGGCTTCCCATTCTATCTTTCCGTTGATGAGGCTTGAAACAATTTTGTTCTGAACCAGTTTATTGGCATTATTGTGAATGTCATTCCACATGATGAACTTATTGAAAGAGAAGATGCCTAAGATGGCCTGCTCTTCCACGTCCCATTTGCGTTGGTTTTTGATACTGTTACGAATGATGGAATAGATCAGTTTGACGTTAACGCCGCTTTCATCGGTGGGCAACGGGTCTAATCCCGATACGGTAATTCCGAAGTTCTGGCGAAGCATTTCTAATAACGTAATATTCATCATCGTTTCCTCTTCCCGTGAACGGATCACATAGCCTTTAGCTGCCGATTTACGGATGATTTCAACCGGCATTAGCAGGATGGGAGCGTAGCGGGGACGTTCGCTGGAAGGAGTCTCGTACCATTTCAAAAGTCCGAGAGCCAGATAAAGAGTGTTGGCTCCGTTTTCTTCAATAGAGGTACGCGAGGAACGGTATAGGTGAGTCAGTGCTTTGCCTAAATCGTTTTCGGACAGATAAAAACGCAGTCTTTTCTGTGAAAGCTCCGAGTTGATGAAACCAACCACCGGATCAGACTCCGGTACAGAGGAATAAATTCCGAAATCCATCGCCGGGCTTTCCCAATCGGCAGGGCGGTGCAGGATGCGGAATTCTTCTCCGTCAGCCAATGCATCTTCCAGACAAGCCAGATTAGCTGGGATCAGTTGGAGCGTGTTTTTGGTAATCCGGATATTCAGCAGGTTGTTGCGAAGGCTCAAGTCCAGCAATCGCCTTTCCCATAACAGTTGTTTGGTGATTACGGTCTGGGTTTCATTGCCCGATAAATCATACGGATTGATACTTTGCGGGGTAGCATGAACGGCACTTTTCTGAATGTTGGTCTCTTTTTCGTCGACTTCCCATACCTGTCCGTGCAAAATACGTTGAGGGATGGGGCGTACACCCGAATATCTCGCTCTCTTGATGTCTATTGCAAGAAGGAAGTTATTCCCGTCTGCCAACTTTCCGTTTGCTTTCTTCACCGCATCGTCAAAATCGGACGAATGTCCCATATTCATGCAGGTCGTTTCAACCAAAGTAATGTCGTAGATTCCTTCCGCTGTTCTTTTCGTTAATAGAGAAACATCATCAATCGTAGGATCCGGGAAAGTTTCCGGCACCAGCCAGGCTCCTGCAAAGGCATGCCCTTGCGTGATGACGATTAAAGCATTCAGCCCGATTGCCTCCAGACAGGAAGCATAGAGCAAAGCCATATCCAGGCAGGTTCCCAATTTCTGTGCCATCACAGAATCGGCTAACCGGACACGCTGCCCATATTCTTCGAAACTGGCGGGAACGGTACTATATATAATCTGTTGCTCCGCGATAGCCGTATAGATGGCAGCCATCTGTTTCCTCACCCTGTCCGGAGTGCGGCTTTGATATTCATCGAGAGACGGGTTGCCGGTCCATTGCCCCAGGATGGAAGCTGCTCTTTTGATAATCGGTGAGATAGCCGTATGATTGGGAGTGATAAAAGCAGCCAGCATTTCGGGCAATACGTTGAGTCCGCCCCATTGGTCGTATGCCAGGATGTCGATAGGATATGTTTGGCAGAATATCGGTTCCGCTTCAGCAGTAATTTCAATTTTCAGGTTGCCGGATAAACGTTCGGTCAGTTGTGTGAAGTAGTTGGCGGACAAAGTGAGATTGAATGACGACAGACGGATCGAACCGTTTGCCGGGATCTGTTCCACAGCCATCGGAGCGGCGTTTCCGAAAGTCGGTTCTGTCGTGATTACTACTTGAATGTCCTTCAGTGGGACAGATGTCGTGTTCTCAATAGAAAGCTGATGAATGACCGATGCTCCGTTTTGTTGTATCGCAAAATTAATAAGCGGTAAATAGTCGCATTGCACCTTGACTTTGTCCAATCTCTCGTCCATGGCAAAAACTGTATAAATTAAGAATTGCAATATTACAAAAAATACGGATATAAATCTCTTTTCTTCTGCCATTCTTTTGTCAATCAAGAAAATATTTCTACCTTTGCGCCCGATTTATAGATAATATAATGTCTTATTTAATTAAAGTATTAAACAATTTTATTATTAATGGAAAACTTAAAGAACGTAGCTCCTATTGAAGATTTCAACTGGGATGCTTATGAAAATGGCGAAACAGTAACCAACGTTAGCCACGATGAACTTGAAAAAGCTTACGACGGTACGCTTAACAAAGTGAACGACCGTGAGGTTGTTGACGGAACCGTAATCGCAATGAACAAGCGTGAAGTAGTTGTGAACATCGGTTACAAATCAGACGGTATCATCCCTTTGAATGAATTCCGTTACAATCCGGACCTGAAAGTAGGTGATACTGTAGAAGTATACATCGAAAACCAGGAAGACAAAAAAGGACAGCTCGTTCTGTCACACAGAAAAGCCCGCGCTACTCGTTCTTGGGATCGCGTTAACGCTGCTCTGGAAAATGAAGAAATTATCAAGGGTTACATCAAGTGCCGCACGAAGGGTGGTATGATCGTAGACGTATTTGGAATCGAAGCATTCTTGCCGGGTTCTCAAATCGACGTTAAACCGATCCGCGACTATGATGTATTCGTTGGCAAAACAATGGAATTCAAAGTGGTTAAAATTAACCAGGAATTCAAAAACGTTGTTGTATCTCACAAGGCTCTTATCGAAGCTGAACTGGAACAACAGAAGAAAGAAATCATCGGTAAACTCGAAAAAGGACAAGTTCTTGAAGGAACTGTTAAAAATATCACATCTTACGGTGTATTCATCGACCTTGGTGGCGTAGACGGTTTGATTCACATTACTGACCTTTCTTGGGGACGTGTTAGCGATCCGAAAGAAGTGGTTGAACTGGATCAGAAGCTCAACGTTGTTATCCTTGACTTCGATGACGAAAAGAAACGTATCGCTCTTGGCTTGAAACAACTGACTCCGCACCCATGGGATGCTCTTGATACTGACTTGAAGGTTGGTGACAAGGTGAAAGGTAAAGTGGTTGTTATGGCTGACTACGGTGCATTCATCGAAATCGCTGCTGGCGTAGAAGGTTTGATCCACGTTTCAGAAATGTCTTGGAGCCAACACCTGCGTTCTGCACAAGATTTCATGAAGGTAGGCGACGAAGTAGAAGCTGTTGTTCTTACACTTGACCGCGAAGAACGTAAGATGTCTTTGGGTATCAAACAACTGAAACAAGATCCATGGGAAACAATCGAAGAAAAGTATCCTGTAGGTTCTAAGCATACTGCAAAAGTACGTAACTTCACTAACTTCGGTGTATTCGTAGAAATCGAAGAAGGTGTAGACGGCTTGATCCACATCTCTGACCTTTCTTGGACTAAGAAAGTAAAACACCCGTCAGAATTTACACAGATTGGTGCTGACATCGAAGTTCAGGTATTGGAAATCGATAAAGACAACCGTCGTTTGAGCCTTGGCCACAAACAACTCGAAGAAAATCCTTGGGATGTATTCGAAACAGTGTTCACTGTAGGTTCTGTACACGAAGGTACTATCATCGAAATGTTGGATAAGGGTGCTGTTGTAGCTCTTCCTTACGGTGTAGAAGGTTTCGCAACTCCGAAACACCTTGTAAAAGAAGACGGTTCACAAGCACAGTTGGATGAGAAACTTGAATTCAAAGTGATCGAGTTCAATAAAGACGCTAAGAGAATCATCCTGTCTCACAGCCGTATCTTCGAAGATGTAGCTAAAGCTGAAGAAAGAGCAGAAAAGAAAGCTGCTTCTGGCGCAAAGAAAGCATCTTCTGGTAAGAGAGAAGATTCTCCGATGATTCAAAACCAAGCTGCTTCAACTACTCTGGGCGACATCGACGCTCTGGCTGCATTGAAAGAACAGTTGGAAGGAAAGAAATAATCTGAACAGAATATTTTTTGATGAAGGCGCTCCCGGTTGGGGGCGCCTTTTTTTATTCACCACAGAGGACGTAGAGGACACAGAGGGTAAGAAGGGTAGGGAGGATATAGAGAGGGTATAGAGGACAGGAAGGATATGGAGAATACAGAGGGTGTGAAGGCTTGATTTAACAAACTAACGATGGCGATATATTTTATTTATATAAATCTACCCTCTTCTTATCCTCCGCATCTTCTCCATATCCTCCTTACCCTTCTTACCCTCTGCGTCCTCCGTGGTGAATAGAAAAAAAGTTTCTTCCTTTGCAAGATTGAATCTGAAATGCTTTATCTTTGCATACCATGGAAAAATTTGAGTTACATATATTGGGATGCGGTTCCGCTTTGCCTACCACGCGACATTTTGCGACCTCTCAAGTCGTAAACCTGCGTGAAAAACTATTTATGATTGATTGTGGCGAGGGAGCACAAATGCAGTTACGCCGTTCGCGACTGAAATTTTCCCGATTGAATCATATCTTCATCTCTCATCTACATGGTGACCATTGTTTCGGATTATTGGGGCTGATCTCTACATTCGGATTATTGGGAAGAACAGCCGATTTGCATATTCATTCTCCACGAGGACTGGAAGAACTGTTTGCACCGATGCTTGCTTACTTTTGCAAGACTTTGACTTATAAGGTGTTCTTCCATGAATTCGAAACGAAAGAGCCGATGCTTGTCTATGATGACCGTTCGGTGACTGTAACCACCATCCCTTTAAAACATCGAATTCCCTGCTGCGGTTTCCTTTTTGAAGAGAAACAGCGTCCGAACCATATTATCAGAGACATGGTGGACTTTTATAAAGTCCCCGTCTATGAACTGAACCGTATCAAGAACGGAGCAGACTTTGTAACTCCCGAAGGAGAAGTAATACCCAATTTGCGTCTGACCCGTCCTTCGGCTCCGGCCCGTAAATATGCTTATTGCTCCGATACAATCTATCGCCCGTCGCTTGCCGAACAAATCAGCAATGTAGATTTGCTTTTCCATGAGGCTACCTTTGCGCAGACAGAGCAGGCACGTGCCAAGGAAACTTATCATACTACGGCTGCGCAAGCCGCACAACTAGCTTTGGACGCCAATGTGAAACAATTGGTGATCGGACACTTTTCAGCCCGTTACGAGGATGAATCTATTTTGCTTAATGAAGCGTCCGCCATTTTCCCGCAAACGATTTTAGCGAAAGAGAATATGTGTATTGACGTTGATGGAGGAACTGTGTATGAGAAATAGACGTCTGCTTTGGGGAGCGGTAATCCTGTTCATCGGTTGTTTGGCAGCCTGTAAAAAAGAGAAACCCCAATCTCCGATACCGGACTCTCTGGCTTCCCTGCAAGAGTTGTTCAACCCTGCTTATCAAATAGATGCCGACAGTATTCGTCTGATGATTCGTTCCTATTTGAACGAAAACCCTATAACTCCCTGGGATTCGGCTTTGCTGGCCCATTATCGGGAAAAAGATGAATTCTTCTGGTTGAATGACTCGCTCGTGTCCGATAAACCTGCCGCACAGGTGGCGGACTCTATGTTGTTCTGGCTGGGAGACATCTCACGGCATGGCATTAACCCGAATCTTTATTCGGTCGATAGCATCCGTGAGAGATTGCAACAAATACGTTCTTTGAAGTTGCAGGAAGGAAAGACAATGAACCGTCTGTTGGCAGATGTGGAATATCAGTTGACAGCCGCATATCTTTCGTATGTGTGCCAGTTGAAGTTTGGTTTCTTGCCTTCGGAACGCAGATGGAATGATTCGATCAATCGTATTCCCTTAAAACATTGTGATGTTACTTTTGCAAATGCCGCCCTCGATTCCTTGCGTGCAAATCCAATTGCTGCTTTTCACGGAGCACAGCCTTCTTCTCCGCTTTATCGCAAGATGCAGGAAGAACTGGTTCGTGTAAATGCTTGGGGGAAAACGGATACTACGGATTATTACCGGAATCGTCTGTTGGTAAATATGGAGCGGGCACGTTGGCAATATGCATTGGACAAAGGACAGAAATATGTGATAGCCAATGTGGCGGCATTCATGTTGCAGGCAATCAACGAAGAAACGGACTCTATCCTGGAGATGCGTATCTGTGTGGGGAGTGTGAAAAATAAAACTCCTCTGTTGTCGAGCAGGATTTATTATATGGAACTGAATCCGTATTGGAATGTACCTCAAAGTATTATCCGGAAAGAAATCATCCCTACTTATCGCAGAGATACGACCTATTTCACCCGTAATCGCATGAAGGTATACGATAAGAACGGCTTACAAGTAAACCCTCATCAGGTTAATTGGGCTAAATATGCAGGAAAAGGTGTACCTTATACGGTGAAGCAGGACAATAAAACGGGGAATTCATTGGGACGCATCATCTTCCGCTTTCCTAATCCTCATTCTGTATATCTGCACGATACTCCTTCCCGGTGGGCTTTCACGCGAAACAATCGTGCGGTGAGCCACGGTTGCGTCCGCCTTCAGAAAGCACTCGACTTCGCTTTCTTCCTGTTGAAAGAACCGGATGAATTATTGGAAGACCGTATCCGTATTGCAATGGATATCAAGCCGGTAAGTGAAGAGGGGAAGAAGCTGCCTGTCAGTGCGGCCTACCGCGAACTGAAACATTATAGTTTAGAGAAATATATACCTTTATTTATAGATTATCAGACGGTTTATCTGTCTGCCGATAATAATTTGAGGTATTGTGAGGACATTTATAAATATGATTCGTCTTTACTAGAGGCAATGAACAACCTGAATTTGAAACCATAAATAAACATACAGATACAAGAGATTATGATTCCTTATAACGAACGCGAAGTTCTGAAACTCCTTCAGGAGGAGAGTACACAGCGGAAAGGATTTGAAATGATTGTGGCGCAGTATAGCGAGCAATTATATTGGCAAATCCGCCGGATGGTACTGTCGCATGAGGATGCGAACGATCTCCTGCAAAACACTTTCATCAAGGCATGGACGAATATTGATTATTTCCGTGCCGAGGCGAAACTGTCTACCTGGCTCTATCGCATCGCGCTGAACGAATGTCTTACCTTTCTGAACAAGCAGCGCGCTATGACTACCGTGGATATTGACGATCCTGAAGCTGCGATTGTGCAGAAGCTGGAAAGTGACTCCTACTTTTCGGGCGACGAAATACAGTTGTGTCTGCAAAAAGCTCTATTGACTTTGCCGGAAAAACAGCGTATGGTGTTCAACCTGAAATATTATCAGGAAATGAAATACGAAGAGATGTCGGAAATCTTCGGCACATCGGTTGGTGCGCTCAAAGCGTCATATCATCATGCGGTGAAGAAAATAGAGAAGTTTTTAGAAGAAATAGATTAAACCTTTTAAATTGGACGTTGTCTAAGTAAAAGAGAGGAGAAAAACGTATGAAAGAAGAAGATATCCTATTGAAGAAGCTTGGTAAGGAAAATTCCTTCAAAGTGCCTGATGGTTACTTTGAAAACCTGACTTCGGAGGTAATGAATAAACTTCCTGAAAAAGAAAAAGTTGTTTTCAAGGAAGAATCTGTCAGCACATGGACAAGACTGAAACCATTGCTCTATCTCGCTGCTATGTTTGTAGGTGCGGCCCTGATTATCCGGGTAGCGTCGACAGATCACAAGCCTGCTGCGGTCGATGAAGTGGCGGTGACGGAGGTGGATACTGAAGTCGTATCGGACGAAATGCTGGATGTGGCACTGGACCGTGCTATGCTGGATGATTATTCGTTATATGTTTATTTGAGTGACGCAAGTGTAGAATGATTTATTAAAACTGATTGAATACAGAAAATGAGAAAACTAATCGCATGGGTTGTTTTGTTGTGTGGCTTTATGCCTGTTCTTTGGGCTGCTGACGGATGTGATCAGCATTTATCCCGGGAGGAGTTCAGGGCAAAACAAAAGGAATTCATTACCGAACAGGCAGGATTGAGTAAAAAGGAGGCAGCCAAGTTCTTTCCCGTCTATTTTGAACTTCAGGATAAGAAGAAGAAACTGAATGATGAATCGTGGGATTTGATGCGCAAAGGTAAAGATGATAAGACGACGGAAGCTCAATATGCAGAAATCAACGATAAGATAGCCAACAATCGTATTGCTGCCGATCAGCTTGATAAGACTTATCTGGGTAAGTTCAAAAAGATTCTTTCCAGTAAGAAGATATTTCTCGTGCAGCGTGCGGAAATGCGCTTCCACCGGGAGATGATAAAAGGAATGAATCGTGGCAAGGATAAAGGAAACGATTCGAAGAAGAAATAAAGAAAAACAGAGCGTCTAACTCGTATGAATAGACGCTCTGTTTGAGTAAAATAGAGGCTCTACTCGCACGGAATAGAGCCTCTATTTTTTTATTTAGATAGCATTGATTTTAAGTATTCTATTTCTGCAATCAATAGTGGAATATCCTGTTTGGCATGTAAATCAATGTTACTCATAGGTCTTACAGTCCTTTTTTCTTTGCTTCATTCCAAATAGCATCCATCTCTTCAAGAGACATATCCTTCAGGCTTTTTCCTTCCTTGATAGTATGTTCCTCCAAATAATTGAAGCGACGGATAAACTTTTGGTTGGTAAGTTCCAAAGCGTTATCAGGATTGATCTTGTAGAGACGCGCTGCATTGATAAGGCTAAACATGACGTCGCCGAATTCAGCTTCTGCCTTGTCCTTATCCATATTAGCTACTTCATCCTGAAACTCTCCGATTTCTTCCTTCACTTTATCCCATACCTGTTCACGCTCTTCCCAGTCGAAACCTACATTACGGGCTTTGTCTTGAATACGATAAGCCTTGATGAGCGAGGGGAGGGCAGCGGGTACACCGCTCAATACACTCTTATTGCCGTCTTTCTCCTTTAGCTTCAACTGTTCCCAATTTTCGGAAACTTGTCCTGCTGTCTCTGCTTTTACCTCTCCGAATACATGCGGGTGACGGAAAATCAGTTTATCACACAGTTTGTCGCAAACATCTTTGATGTCAAAATCTCCTGTTTCCGAGCCTATCTTGGCATAGAAAGCAACGTGCAATAATACGTCGCCCAATTCCTTGCAGATTTCTTTCTTGTCATCCCTCATCAGGCGTCGCAAAGTTCGTAAGTCTCTTCTATGGTGTTGGGACGCAGACTTTCATTGGTCTGTTTGCGGTCCCAGGGACATTTAACACGCAGTTCGTCGAGAATGTCCAGGAAGCGTCCGAAGGCTTCCATCTGTTCTTGTCTGGTATGTGACATAAATATATTTTGTATTAAAATTGTTATAAGGCTATTATTAATAATTCATTCCGAAATTCCAAAGTGGAATAATATTCCCGTATCCGGTTTCTATATCATCTTTTACAATGTATCCTTCTTTGGCTCCGGTTATTTGTTGTTGTCCTTTGTTTTTTCCGCCTATTTCAAATGTTCTTTCTCCTATTTGGAAATCTGAGATTTTGGAAGATATAATATCCTGTTTAACTCGCATTTGGTTATAAAAAAATGTTTCGCGGATATTACCGATATTGGAATTTTCTCCTCCTAATGCATAAATGAGATTAGTATTATCAAGATATATTTTTTCTACTTTGCCCAGACCTCTGACCCCGCCTGTGTCATCGCGAACTTGAGCTATCATCCCCGCTTTCTCGATATAAAGTAAGTAATCGCTTAAATAATTACGACTAACTCCAATGATGTCAGCAAGTTTTTGCATGACAGGCTTAAATGGAACGCTTTTGGCAATAATCATCAACAGTTGTTTCAATTTACGTCCTGTGGAGACATTCATATTAGCATATTGAGGTATGTCATTTTCCATAGTCTGGTTGATTACTTGGTTCAACTCGATTTCAAAAGTGATATCTTTGCTAAACGGGTAATAGCCGTGTTGTATATATTCAGCGAATAGCGGAAGTGGATGTGCTATTCCCGGAATTTCAACTTTATGTTCCAGTATCTCTTCTAATGTGTAGACTGGTACATGAATTTGATGGAACATACTTAAATATTCTCTGAAAGACAGCCCTTGCATTTCATAGATGGGGGCACGTCTGCTTAAATCTGCCGTTCCTTTATAAATATCTAAAATAGAGGAACCGGTGAAAAGAACTTGCATATCAGGATAAGAATCGAATATCTGCTTCAATTCACGAGACCAGTTAGGGTATTTGTGTATTTCATCAATAAATAGGTGCTTGCCACCTTGTTTGCTGAATTTGTCTGTTAGGTCAATTAGGGAATTATCGGCAAAGTACATATTGTCTGCTGAAACATACAATGTGTCTTTCGGATTCATGTTCTGCTTGATATGTTGAAGGAACATGGTGGTTTTACCTACTCCGCGTGGCCCAACAAGTCCGAGCATATGGCTATCCCAGTTTATTTCAGTATACTTGTATCGGATGAAATCGGTACTTGTAGCTTTAAGGAGTTTATTGAAGTTTTCGTATAATCTGTCCATGGTTGGTATATATTTATATGCAAATATACGTCAATTGCACAACAAAAGTGCAGAAAATTGTAGTTTTCTGCACTTTTGTTGTGCAATTGGGAACTTCTTAAAATTCTATTCCCAATCAAGATATGATAGTATAGATTGAAAAATTTGTAGACTAATTAATAAAAAGCCATCATTGAAAGGTGCATTACCATAGTCATCATTACTTATTTTTATAATATCAAGGGAACGTGATTCAAAATACTGAGTTGTTTGTTTTGTATTTCCTTCTCCTTCAAAACTGAAAGGATATATAGCAACCAATACTGGTTGGATATTATTGTTTGCAGCATATTGCTCAATCTCTTTAGCTAAATGACCTCCTGTTTTGCCACGTATGCCACAGATAATAAATATAGATTCTATTCCATTTAAAACATCAAGTAGTATTGTTGATAAATCTTGTTCAGTAGAAATAAACCAAGGCTCTTCTTTGTGGACATTTTGGCTATTGTCTAATCCTAAAAAGTGTATGTTAGGGGAATTAAGTTTTGTGTTGTCAAATGTGAAATTGGCTCCTTTGGGATAGATGGTTTTCTGTTTCGTTATCTGTAAGTCATTGATAATGTTACATCCGGCACCTCCTGTACCAATAATTAAGATCTGTTTCATGGCATTTTTCATTTTGTAGTCGTTTTGTTAATACTTGATTTTTTGAATGGCATTTAATATATCACTTGTAGTTAATTCTATAAGTGTTTTTTCATCCTTTATTTGTATAGAAGCTATTCGGTTGGCTTGTTCCTCAATACATTTTTCAAATAAGTTGCGTACAAAGCGGGCATTGCCGAAGGTGTTGCTTCTGTGAGAATAAACATATTGCATCTTTTCATGTAGAATTTTCTGACTTTCCGGTGAAAGCGAATAGGCATTCTTTGAAGTCATTTTAGTAAATATATCTGTTAGTTCTTGCGTATTATAATCTTGGAAATGTATATATCTATTAATCCTTGACATCATACCTGGATTGGTGGATAGAAAATCAGTCATTTCTTTTTCATATCCAGCTAAAATGATAACCAAATTATTTCTATCATTTTCCATTCGAGTAATTAATGTGTCTATGGCTTCTTTTCCATAACTGTCATCTTTTCTTTCAAATAGAGAGTAAGCTTCGTCAATAAAGAGTACATTTCCTATGGACTTGTCTACCAATTCATTTGTTTTTATAGCTGTTTGTCCTAAATAGGCACTTACAAGGTCGCTTCTGCCAACTTCTATTAAATCTCCATTTGTGATAATTCCTAATAATTTGTATGCTTTCGCCAATATTCTTGCTACTGTCGTTTTTCCTGTTCCGGGTGAGCCTATGAAAGCACAATGATAAGACAGATTAGATATTGGCATTCCATTTCTTTGTCTTTCCTGTTGTATAGTTATGGTATTGATGAATGTTTCTAATTCTTGTTTGACTTCTTGTAATCCTATTAATTCATGAAATTCATTGTAAACTTCTTGTATATTATGATATGCATGTTTGGAGGAAACTTCGTTTTCTTTGTTGGCAGATGATTGAATATCATCAGAATCTGTTATTTCTTGAGAAAGGATTGTCCCATATTTTAATTTTTCTAATTCTTGTTTTCTCTTTTGGATATTGTATTGTTCCATAAGAATTTCTGGCTTTCTGAAAAAATCCTTGAGTATCTGAAAAAAAACGGAAAACTCTTTAGAATTGTCATGGCAATTATTGTAAATATCCAGATAAAAACCTTTATTGACTGTCGGATTTATACGCTTCAATTGAGGTAAAATCTGAATAGTATGTAATATGGATTGTTCGTAAATGGAGTATGCAAACCAAATCTTTGTAATTGAAAAGTTTCCATCCTTGTCAAGGATGAAATTTGTATCTTTAGGATATATGACAGAATAGGGGGAATCCAGATCAGCATCATAGCGGAATGTTTGTATATCGGGACTACATTTATATAATGCTTGAATTAACATAATTAAGGTTTGTCCTTTGTCATTTCGTAGATTGGTTGGATTTCCTCCGTTGTTTAAATATAGTTCGATAAGGTCTAAAGCTAATAGGTATTGTAATTTACGATTTCCAATAAGACATTTATGAGTTTTTATACGGGATGCCATTGTTATCATTGATGTAGAATGATCATAGAATGGTAAATATTGTATTAGTAGTATGTTGGCTTTTGTATAAAGACTACTTGCATGAGTAAGACTTTTTACAAAATGGATATAAAATATATCATATTTAATACAGAACCAAAGAATAGGAATAATGAGGAATGTCCATACCCAACTCATCCATAAAAGAATGAAACATATTGCTATAATTAAATATCCTGTTATACTGATCTTTTCATAATATTTATTTAGAAAATAAGAATAGAAAGCCATATTAATAAATGAAAAGGCAAAAATATTAATGCTATTGTATATGTTATCCAGATGCCGCAGGTATAAGATAATCGGAATCCAAATCTATCAACATTGCTGTTGTGGAAGAAGAAACTATAAGATAAAATCTCATCAATGTTTTTGTACGAAAAAACTGCAATTCTAATCGGAATAATGAGACATATTGAAAGCCATATGCATAAGAGTATTAACCAAAGAGTTTTGTTGTTGGGCAGATACTCCATAATAGGGTGGAAACCATCAATAGGATGGAAATCATTTGATTTACAAAATATATGTGTGAATATGTATGCTGCAAATAAACATTGTGGAATTTTGCTTACAAACCAAAATTTGATAGTGTTATTCATGCTGATTTTCTTATTTTGATACTGATATTTCGTATTTAGGTAATTCCGTAAATATATAAATTCTACCAATATCTTAACCAAAACTCGTTAAACAAATCGCTTTCCGAATCTTGCTGTTCATAATCATTTAAATCTCCCAGGCAGAATGGAGTATATCCGTTCTCTTTACATTCGTTTGTTAGCATATCCGGCATTTCATCCAAGGCGGTGATTAGTATATAATGTCTTTTAGCATCAGGCATATACTCTTTACATACTTGGTCGAAAATGACCTTGTATCTTGCTAATTGATTATGGTGAGTCTGTGTATATGCTTTGTTCTCAATCAAAACAGCATGAAATTCTTCTTTTCCATTACATGTAATCCGTATGTTTGCCCAAAGGTCAATGTATTTCCATTGTTTCCAAGTCTCGACGGAGGCGACTTGCACGTCGTCTGTCATTTCGATGCCAATCAGTTTACCGAGAATCTTTCTACAATATTGATAAAGGACGGGATTCTCTTCACTGTATTGCTGCACAGATCTACGTAAGGTCCATGAAAGAATAAAGTCTATCATGGTTTCTTTTTGGGAATCTCCTTCGGAGGAATCTTTCATTAGTAATGATACTTTTTCCATATTTATATAGTTTGAAATTAATGTATGGGTAAAAAAAGAGCGTAAACTAACTTTTATCCTTATTTATTCGCTTAGGCTCTCGCATGTAACCATACTATTTTCCGCCACGCCAATTTTATCGGCTGTCTTTCAGCCGATAAAATAAAAATGCCCGTAAGAAAATATTTTTGTTTTAACATTCCGGTTTATAGAAACATGGCAGAAGAGCCTTCTTGTCGCAGTCCTTACCATGAAGAATACATTCAAACAAGT
>NZ_QTMZ01000063.1:0-23929 GCF_003602935.1 Bacteroides sp. AM54-2NS | reverse complement strand
GGCAGACCCACGTCTGAGACTGTCCATTGGCATAGACAACTGAAATTTTATCTCCTCTCTTCCAATACCATCTCCATGGGGTTGTAGGCCCAAGATAGAAGCCTCCGTTAGGTGTCATTGTCTTAGTTTCAGAGTTATTCCTGTCCGTAGAGGCTGCGACAATCTGTATATTGAATGTTGCACCTGTTTGATTATTCGCAACAAAATAGATATGTCCATCGTTACCTTGCTGGAAGCCCCCAACCATCTGTGCGCTCGCTATTAAGCACATAAACATCATTGATAGCATAATTCCAAAATGTTTCATTTCTATATACGCTTGATTTGTGACGCGCCCAACTTCTAAAATTAGGTGATAATATTTACTCAATACTTGTCAATATGAGAACGCTTGGAATGACCACACTTACATGTCGTAGGGTCGGCACCGCTCTTCGCTCTAAAATACGGGCATTTGTTGGGACCGCAATAATGACAGTGTCCGTCATCATTCCCTGCTACATGCACAGTGACATCCGATGTAACAGGCGCAACTTCAGCATTGGTAGTTTTCGCATTTATGTAAAGTGCATTGGCACCTACTAAAGCGATGAGAGCAAATGCAACTGCAAAAATCTTCTTCATTGTCTTATACCCTAATACGTCATCGGGCGCAACTTCTAAGTTTGTTATTATTGTTCCTTTGTCTGTTTATGAAGGGTAGTTAGGCATAGTAACCCCTTGGAGCATTATTTTATCAGGATTTTCTTGCTTTGACTGCCTATCTTGATAATATACAACCCTCTGGACAGGTTCTCGATGCGGTTGGTCTTTCCAGAATAGACTTTGGTTCCATTGTCTTTGTACACCGTAATGTATGACGCTTCATCCAGCCAAACGGTTCCGTCCTCTATATGAATAACAGGCGATTCGGCTATTGTCTCAGAAAGACCTGTGACATCTTCTATCTTGGCCGTCATGCTGTAATACAATGCCTCCAACTGTCCATTTTTCCATTTCTCCTCATCTTCCACCCATGAAAAGGCTGCTACATAGAAGTCCCCTACAGTTATCGTTCCGTCTTCATTCATTTTCAGTGTCCATGTGTCTGCCCAATCATCCGTTGTCTCATCAAACACATATATTGCATATAACGGACTGTCATTATCGGTATATTTCAGGATATTGTAGTATGATACATCAATCTTTGCAGTACCATCTCCATTGTCATACAACTTGAATCCTCCGTCATTGTATTCCGTAAGGTCATCACCAAACATGGAAGTGATATAATACGATCCATTCTTCTCAGTAATAGTCATTTCGAATCCATCTTTATACTCCCTCGTGGGATTGTTCTCCACATGACTGGATGCGACCCTATAATTCCCTGACCATACTGTTGTTTCTCCTATGACTTCCTCATTCACGGTTATAGCACAGACAGCGGCAAGATTGTTGGAAGTTGTAGCAATGATGTTGGCTGTGCCGGCACTCTTTGCGGTGACAAGACCAGTGTTGTCCACGGTTGCGACGGTTGTATTGTCGCTCATCCATGTCACGGTTTTATCGACAGCATCAGATGGACTTACCGTGGCTGTCAATTGTAATGTTTCTCCTTCGGTGAGTGAAGCCTTGGATGCGCTGAGCGTTATAGATGTCGGCTTTACATTCTCTTTTACCGATATGTTGCACGTTGCTTGTTTCCCGCTTCCGTCTTTTGCCTTACATGTAATAGTGGCAGTGCCAGCAGATTTTGCAGTGACAAGTCCAGTGGATGACACCGTGGCTACAGACGTGTCATCGGATGTCCAACTAACACTTTTGTTGGTCGCCGAACTTGGGCTAACAGCTGCATTAAGTTGTGTGGTTTCTCCAACATACAGAGAAGCAGAAGTCTTATTCAGTGTTATACTTGTAACATATACCGTTGCAGACTCTACGGAAACCTTGCAAGTAGCATATTTCCCACTGCCATCCGCAGCACGGCATGTAATAGTAGCAGTTCCCGCAGACTTTGCCGACACAAGTCCGTTGTTCACCATAGCCACAGATGTATTGTTGCTTGACCAGTTTACATTCTTGTTCGTTGCATTTGTAGGATAGACAGAGGCTGACAGTTGGTAGGTATTTCCTTCTTTCATACTGATGGACGATTGGCTCAGTGTTACACTTGTCACACTGACACTTGTCGATTTTACGGTGATCGTATAGTAAAAGTCCATAGTGCGATAGAAGCCATCAATGAAATAGCTACATTTAAAATATACTTTGCACGAAGATGTTGCCTTGATTCCCTTGACAGTGGCATTATAGCGAGTGGAACTGGTCACGGTGGCATACGAATTGTTCTCGGAATACCACTGATAGGTAACACCCGTTGACTGCATAAGTGTACGTTTGTAAGTGTCAGCCAACGCTATGGTTACGGTACTTCCTTCATAGACTGATGCTTCTCCGGCTTTTGCCGAAGCATTCGCCTTTTGAACTGTTGCAAATGCGAACAGAACCATTAGAATCATGGTCTGCAGATGTGTAGTAAATGTTTTCATTGTTGTTGTATTTGATGGTTTGTTTTATCTGTGGTGTTATTATTTTGCTCTCTTCAGCGCATACTCTGCCTTTCTCATATAGTCCTGAGCACGTTCTCGGGCATTCTTTGCTTTTCGTGCGTAATCTTCTGCCTTGTCCGTGGCATTCTTTGCCCGTTGCTGATATGTCTTCACACTATCGTAGTTCTTCCGCTTCGAGTAGTATTCAGCCTCTCTGAGATAACCTTGTGCTTGTCGGTTATAGTAATCGACTTCTTGCTCATAGCCCAATGCCTGCTTCGTGTAGTATTCCGCCTCACGCTGATATGATTGGGCTTGCTTGATATAGTAGTCATTTTGCGCCATAAGGGCAGAAAGCCGAGCGTTATGATTATAATTGAGATTAACTTTTTCATGTCCTTTTCAGTTTGTTGAGTAAATAGGTCGAGGCGAAATCCAAGGCATTGATGATATGAGGGACAATCGTATCTGCCGATTCATCTGATGTCGTTTTGTGGTCATAATCCAATGAAACACTGCCACAGTCCAGTTTGACTGCTTTGATAAATTTCACGTTCCTGTTTGTCTCATTGATAGCATCCGACAATAATTCAGTGTTGTACTCGTTTGCCTTTACTAAATGAGGGACACAGAAACGTATCATATCCTCATTTCTCCCAGTCATATAAAAGAAATGCCTGTCGTGGTAGATAAAATGCCAACCCATTGACGGCAACATTTCCACATGCCCACATTTCTTCCTAATTTCATTCACTATTTCTTCTTGTCTCATATTCAATTATATTTGTTATACTCTTTATGGTATATGAGCGTGATTAGTAACCATATCTATCAATAAAAAAAACTGCACCAAATCAAACTTGTTGAATGGTGCAGTTTCTAACTCGTGTGTTGTATGTCTCAATCCAGCATCACAAATGCCGCCCAATAGTATGGGTCGGGATATTTCTCCCGAATGATGGACTTTGCGTTTTCAAATGCCTTACGTTTGTTCCACTTGCATTGTTTGGATGCCAGTTGCTCATAGAATGCAGTCATAAACTCTGTAGCCACCTTGTCGCTGACACTCCATAGAGCCATGACCATAGTGCCAACACCGGCTTTCTTGAAGGCACGCTGCAAGCCGTAAAGACCTTCGGAAGTAGCCTTGCCTTGTCCCGACTGACAAGCTGAGAGCACAACCATCTCCGTGCCACTTAGGTCGAGGCGAGCGATGTTGTTGGCTGTAAGAATACCGCCTAACACTCCATCAGGCAATTCCTTGCCTCTCCATGCCGCATTGCCTCCTGATAGTACAATGCCAGAGAGCATCATGGCATCAGAATAACCTTTCAGATAATCTACATGAGCGGCACGTTCAGGAGTATAATAAAATCCGTGAGTGGCTATCTGCAACAACTGAGGAGCATTTCCGTGCATACTGAGGAACGACTCCTCAGTTCCCTCCATTCCCATTCGGGGTGTTACCTGCCACTTGCTGGCTTTCAGCAGAGACTCAATCTGCATAATCTCCTGCTTGGAGCCAGGAAGTTCACAGAAGACAGAATCCCCACGAACCATGTCGCCACGCATCACCAACAAATCTGTCAAGTCATATTTCTTCGCCTCCTCAATCATTGCTGTCGGTTGAATGTCATATTGCAGTCCACCATATAACACCGCAGAATGCGGTGCAAATGCCAAGACTGGCGACTGTGCCTTTACCAGTTCCCTTGCGGAAGACAACCTTACGAAGTTGTAATGGTTTCCCAATAACGAACCGTCAGCCAGAGGCAATGACTCTAATGACACTTGGAACAGCAGTTGTGATGGAACATAATAAACAGTCGAACCTTCAGCTATGTATGCTCTTAATGGCTCCCATAACAGTTTCAGTACCTCTGGGGCATAGTCCTGATTATAATACATATCAGGTCGGGTGATGCCCAACGAATCAATCTGTCTTTCGGCGACAGGTATTTCACCAATGGGTATTCATCGCTCTTGTTGATGATATAGGCTGCATATTTGCGCCCCATGGTCTCTGAAACGTAATCAGTAAAGTCCAAAAGGACTTCATTGGGCTTCAGAGCACTCTTAACTGTCGCATAGTCTATATCCATGAAACGTGTGATATTGTCGAAACTGCGGCATCTTTCGGTCAGACGTGCCGCCAATTGATCAGCCCGTTGTGACATACTTAATATGCTATCGGCATAATGTGCTTGTTCCTTCTCCCACTCCTTTATTTGGTTCTTCATCAAGGTAAGCAGCATATAGTCCTTCATATCATCATCAGTACCTTCTTTCTTTACCACGTCAAACAACGAGCGTTCAGACTCCAGCAGAAAAGACTTCGACATGACAAGCGCATCGTAGCAGCTTGCGGTAAACTCATCCTGGTATCTGTTGGCTTCAATGGCGTATGGTGTCATCATCGTAAACAGTGAAGACACTGGCGACCACAAACTCTCACGTTCCTCGACACTCATCATCGGAATACGCTCCTTCATCAACTCTTTCAACCTGAAAGCGGCATCCGTATAGTGTGTGCAACCAGCATCAAGATGTTTGGAGAATCCCTCTGCATTGGCGAGCATCATTAGCGCATTGATATACTCCATGCTCTTTTCGCCATAAAGTTGCTTTGTGTAATCCGCATAGAGTTGATAATGCTTTTCAGACTCATCATACATGTCAAGGCGATGTTCCGTTCCTCCCATGGATGCAAGGAGCATTATCCTATTCTCTTCCGTTTGGGGATATTTCGATGCAAGTATTTCATCTGCTTTCTTATAGTCTGCGAGAGCTGCGGAGTATTCTTTGAAGCCATTATGGCAGCGTGCCCGAACCATATACATTTGACATAGTTCCCTTGGCTCTTTCATCCTGCTTTCACTCTTAAAGAGAGAGTCTATACATGCAAAGCAATTCTCCTTGTCTCCTTTCAGTCTGTAGATGTCTGCCACCAGGCTATACGGAAGATAATACGCATCTTCCTCTGGATTCATCTGCTTCTGGTATTCTTCCAACACTTTGCGACCGTATGCGATGGCATCGTCATATTGCCCCGTGGCAATGTATAGATTTCTCAGCTTGTTATATGCCAGATGTTTACTTGCCGCAGGGTCTTTGTTGTCCCCTTCAGCCAGTTCCTTGCCCTTTATATACCACTTCTCGGCTAAATTATACTGACCTTTGGATTTCGCCTCGTCACCTTTTTGATGGTAGTATGCAAATTTCATTTTCACATCTCCTGCCTTTTCCACTAACGAATCCATGGAAGCCGAAGCGGAGCGTATCAGTTTCATGTCACCAGTGGAATTGCCCAGCGACCACAACTCCCTCAACACATCCATCTGCTTGTTCACCTTGCCATTTTGATGTGCCAAGACAAATGCCTGATAGTAAACTCGCTTTGCTTCGTCAAACTTGCAAAGGTGTGCTTTTACCGATGCTATGCCGGAGAGTACATCTACTTCTTCAGACACCCTACCCAAATCCCTGAATCCATTCAAGGCTTCTTCATACGAAGAAAGCGCCTCGTCATAACTCTGTGTCATCGCATATTGCGCTCCCTCAAAATACCATGATAGAGGAATCTTTGTCTCCGCGTATTCTTTTACCTGACCGTCAGAATAGGGAAGTATTTCTGATATGAGTTCCCTTCCACGCTTATATCGGCACGTCCTTTTTCATCACGCTGGATAAATTCGCAAGCATACATATAGCCATTCATAGCATAGAGATGGCCGACGTCTTTTCTTTCTGTATCATTCAACTTACCTTGAAGCAAACTCTTTCCTAAAAGATACCCTTCTTTATACCTGCCAAGCAATTCATAACACTGACATGCCATTGTCTGACTACAAACGTACACTTGCCGCTCGCCTTCGTTGCGTTGCTGCTTGGTATTCTCTCCAACAATAAGAAACAACTCAAGTGCTTCTGCCTTCTTGGCGGCTTTGTTCAGTTCAAATGCCTGATACATTTTAGCAGTCACTTCTTCCTCTGACAGGGTCTGGGCTTCTATCTGCATTGTCATGCAGAAAAACATCAATGCGAATACTATGATTCTATTCATCTGGATTTACTTTCTTCTCGATATTATACTTTATGGTATCGTTGTCCGTACTGTCTGCCGGGGCAGGGCTGAACACTTCATCCCCTCCACGCATCTGCTCCATAGGTGCCCCGTTATAGTTAGGAGATGACTCATAATCAAACATTGGCTTGATGGCAAAGAAACCTACAACAAGCACAGCTGCCACACCAGAAATCCACAGCCATATCTTCTTCTTTGACCGCACTGGCTCTGTTGCTGCAACCTCTGGAGCAGGACAATAACATGCTGCTTGTTTAGTACCTGTAGCACGATAAGCAGCAGTTTTTCGTTCTTGTTCATACTGTCGTTGGAACTGTTTTAGTGCCTTTAGTTTCTCCTCACGACTTCGGATGCAGTCTTTCACGTCCTGTGTAAACTCCAGTTGTTCCTTCTTCTCTTTATCTTGTTCTATCTCACGCAAGAACTCCGTCTTTTCGGCATCATCCATGCGGTTAAGCAGGTAGTTGTCTATTCTGTCTTGAAACTTTTCGTCCATATCTGTAATTCTTTATGAGTTCAACTTTCTCTTATAGATTTCCCTCGCCGATTTTCGCAAAGAGTTCATGCACTTGTTCTTCTTCGTCTTTAAGGCATTGTATGACTCTATTGTCGGCATTTCCTTCAGGATAGTCTCCAGTTTCTTCTCCTCGTAATAGAATTTGGTGAGTATCTGACTGCACCTTGGTGACATGTGTGATATGACATCCGCTATAATGTCAAGCATCAAGTTCTCGCCCGAATCATAGAGCATATCTATATAATCGTTGGGGTCGAAGCCTTCAGCCCTTAGCAACCGTCCTAATTCTGTTTCGGGGTCAGCATATACAGGATGCTCGCGTCCGTATTCTAAATACTTGTTTCGGGCTATGCTCATAAAGTAGGTGAGGATGCTGCCGTTCAGGGGCTTGTTGTCTTTTCCCATCACGATTCCATCCTCCACATAAATTTTTCTTCTTTCTATGTTCTCCCAGAACGCAATAAAGGTGTTCTGTAGAATCTCTGCCGCCGCATTATCGTCAGCGAAGAACACACCCCTATAGTTGTCCCAAAAGTAATCGGAGCAGTATGCGTACAGCTCGTACTGAGTGCGCCGACCTTTGTCTGCTATACCCGCTACAAGTCGTGCTTCGTTCTCTTGTATGGGGGCTCTGAATTGTATTGTTTTTGCCATTACTGTATGATGCCTGTTATTCTAAATCTATCGGTCTCGCCAGTCATTACTGGATATTGAGGTCTGCTGCCCGTATTGGAATTGACAAACATTCTTATTCTTCGAAAGAAATCATCGTTGTCATTTCCTGTGCTTTCCTTTACCTTATTATATATTGCATAGGTAAGTTTACCCACAGCCGGACTTTTCATTTCAATGTTCACTTGGTCGCTTTTGCAAGCACTGATGGTAATCCACCTTTCCTTATTCACCTGGGCATTTGGATTTACATCCGTCTTGCCTTTATCAGTAGAAGCTCCCCAGATAAAGGTTTTGATAGCTTCGAATATGTCTTCCACGCCACGCACCACTTCATCCTCATCACCACGTGTTGCATCACCGCTATGACAAGCATCTATCACCACCAGCATCTTGCCCGAATCTCCAATTTTGTCTCTGATGGCATTCAGATAATAGTTCACTTCGTCATCCGTGAGGTGTTTCTCACCTTTGTCTTTCTCGCATGGCTTTCTGTAGGCATCGTATGGAATCCAGCACTCATCCAGTCCGTCCTTCTCGTCATTATGCACATCTTTCATCTGTTGACCATGCCCTGAGAAATGTACATACACCATATCCCCACGCTTTGACTGCGATGCTAAAGACTTGAAGGCACTCACAATAGCTGCCTTCGTCGCCTGCTGATTCACGAGTTTCTTGACATTACCCGCCTTGAACTTCGCATTTACCAGCATCTCCTCCACATAGGGCACATCCTTATCACCATTTATCTTTCCCCATGTCTTATCCTCATGTTTGCCAATGCCAATGACAATAGCTCGCCGTGTCTGAGCATGTGATGTGGACGACACAACGAGCAGAAGCAAAATGAACAGTATTCGAATAGCCATTAAGTATTACATTTCTTTATAAACTTGATGTAAAAACTCAAAGAAGTAATCCCTGTTCAGATGGTTTATCTAAAGGAAGACGAAAAAAAAGATTCTTCTCCTTTGAGTTCTAACTTCATTAATGGTTTTTCTGTTACAGGAACCAATTTGCCTGTTTTCTTATTGAGTTTACACAAAGACCATTCCAAATGTTCGGGGCTGAAGTAAATCTCATCATATTGTACATTCGGGAATCTTATTTTACATTCTGGTTTCACCTCAATCAATTTTCCATTTACGTCAAACGTATAAAGGTAATGCATGAAAGATAATTCATAATCATTGTTTGAACAAAGATAATATTTTCGATGATTTCTATCTTCCAATTGATATAGTTTAGTTATTAGTGAACAGTCCTCCCCAATGGCTCTGACTTCATACCCTTTGGTGCGTTTTACAAATAAATATGACCACCAAGGATTGTGATTGTATTCATGGCCAAAATTACGCACACCAACTATATGATCTGGACTTTGCATGTTAACTAAGCAGGTGATGTCTGGACTGTAATAAGCAACTAACATCATAAACCACTCCGCATAAGTAAGATCTACACCTGGCCTATGGTTGTCAATATATGCTGCACCATGTCCTAAGTATGATAAAGATTTATAAACCAAGGTGTCAGGATAGAATTTGCATAACCCTTTTCGGTATTTATCTATTTGTAATATACACCTATCAACTGTTGATTTATCTTCTTCACAAAAGACTATTTTTTCATGCTTTAATTCAATCTCTTCAAAAAAAGAAACAAGATTTTTGACACTATCAAAATTAAAATAGGTCATTCTTGTATGAAGAACTTCACCCGTAATCTCCACATCATCTATGTTCCTATTTGTTAGTGCAGATATTTTATCATCATTTAATTCAGTAGAGATAGAGTCTTGTTCAACCAAAGCATCTCCGCCAGTCTTATTGCTTTTACATGCACAAAGTATAAGAATTATCGCAAACATAATGTTCTTTTTCATGCCGTTTTGTTCTTTTCATTTTTGAAATTGTTGGTGTTATTCTCTAATCCTTAAAACCATTCAAGCGTTTGTATTTGGGATTAGCCATCATACACAATGAATGTCTCAAAATCTCAGATAAATATTCAATAACACAAGTTCCATTCTTCCATACAGAAGTCACCAATCGCCCCAAAGAGATATATACATTATACCGCAGCAAAAAAATACTACAGTCCAAAATTCTAACATTTCCATTTGTCATAAGTCTCAGTCTCCACTGCGTTCAAAGTTGATTAGGATGTTTTCGCAATATGAACAAACAATTACATCCAGCTTTATAATTCTATATCAGAAAGCGTGGTTCCATTACAGAATCTGTCAAGATCCACATATCCCTTGACACCATGGATTTCGTCTTTCTCTGTGTATTGCCAAATATTGTGTCTTCCAAAGCTGTTAAGAGTCGGTGGATTCTTCCCATATCTAGCAATAAAGAGGAAATATTTATCAAATTCAGGAGACAATTTTTCCTTGTAAAAACCATATTGACTGTACAGTAGAGGATATTTGCCATACTCTGATTTAACAAGTTGCATGAATTCATTCAACTTACGTTGGAGTTCGTCTCTAGAAATAGAGCTATTTCCTGCTTCTTCAACATCAACCATTGGAATCAAATCCTGCGTGTGTTTGTCTATATGCTTCTTAAAATTGCGGAACTGGTCTTTCGCAGGTTTTCTGCCGATGAAATAATGATAGCTACCTATCTTGAGGCCTTCTTTTCTTGCATCATCCACATAATCATGATACTTATTATCTACTTGCCTCGCACCTTCAGTTGCCTTTATATATACAAATTGTATTTTGGGGTCAGAAGCGACTTTTTCCCAATCTATTTTTCCTTGATACTTAGAGACATCTATACCATTATAGTCGTCTGAAAAAATTGTTGTACGTTCTTTCTGTGGATAAGCAATTTTTATATTATTATAAAGATGCCATATAGCACAAAATATGGTGACACACAATGTACATATAGACAATGGTCGAATACGGTGTAGGAATTTTATATATCTCCTTTTAATGCAATAAAATAACCCTTTATTTTCTTTTTTTCTTGACTTTCTCCGATATTTTTTTGCCATATAAATCAAAAAAGAAGCGACCAGAAATATATAATGTTGTCATACTGAGCATTCAACAATCTCCAGAATGACGTAAACACATTGTAATGAGGGAAGAATGCCACAAGTATAATACAGCAGTTAATTAGTCGAGCAACGTATATAAACAGATATGAAAACAACAAAGGGTGATGATTTATATCGGTTTGATATTTACCAGTTTGATGAATAAAGCAATTTACATGAAAAGACAGGCTTACACCTATTATTATATCAAATATCCACATTCCGTGAAAGTTCATTAGACATCGTACAGATAATAACAGGAAAGTGTATATCGGTAAGCAATATGGAGCCAATGCCATTGGTGGAATCATGTTATTTGATTGTCCGCTCGTATATACTACACCAGAACCTTCTTCTGCATGAAAAGAATGCACCTTACGAAGGAATAGCATTGCCACAACAATATGTGTCAGTTCATGCGTGAAAGTCTCAAGCCATAAGGCATTCTTATTTAGAAATCGTCTCATGAAAGAATACCCAACGAATCCTATAGCAACCCATTGGAACAAGGATAGTTGCTGCCATATCTTAACATGCTTAGGAAAGAATAATATCTGTACTAACTTCCATGCATAAGGTATCGTTAAAACAAGAAGTATTATTAGTATTAATATACCTATATGATATTTATAAGATTTCATTTACAAAAACTGTTTGACAATGAGACAAATTATCAGAGAGTAAAAACCTGCGAGAGCATCATCTAACATTACGCCCCAACCGCCTTTCACATTCTGATCAACCCATCGACATCCTAATGGCTTGAAGATGTCAATGATTCTAAAAGCAACAAATCCCAATATCGCCAATAACCATGTGTTTTCTCCACAAGGAGCAACAAGAGCAGGAATCCAGATACCTATAAATTCATCAATAACTACAGTTCTTGGATCTTCCCCCCAATATTTTTCCATAATATTAGAAGTCCAAGCCCCAACAACAGTTACAGCGATTGTTGTTATCAGTGTAACCCAAAATAAAACATCTACAGGTAAAAACTTGTACCCTGCCCACCATAAAGCAAGTGCAACTAATGCTCCTGCTGTTCCTGGGGCAATCGGGACAAAGCCTGCACCAAATCCTGTTGATAATATAACGTGAAACCATGGTGCATCACCTAATGGATGATTAATGTTATTACTCATTTTCTATTCTATAACCATATTGAAAAAAGAGGCAGAGTTTATAGCTCTGCCTCCTTAACCAGATGAACTATTTCTTAAACAATTGCCAGATTTCTCTTATCCAAAGAACAAGAGATGAGAAACCAATGATAATTAGCAGATCTAACCAACCATTAGGATGCTCTGCATTATGCAGCATTGGCTCAACATTGAAGAACTTAAACATCACTTCAGTAATGAGTAACTGACCGAAGACAATTACACATACGATAGTCCAGAAGCCCTTGCTCCAGAACTTTTTGCTGAACAAATTCAAAAGGACGCTTTCACCTGTTTCAAAAGCACGTGCATTAAACAGATAGAAGAAGTGAGTCCATACAAAGATTGAGAATAGCAACGTTTGTTCGTAATGAGAAACTTCGCCATTGCCTGAGAAATGAATATTCAAAAAGTCAGTCATGCTATTGATGTCAGCGTGCTGGAATATAAGCAAGAAGGCAAACAACAATACAAAGAAGAATATGCCAACACTAAGAATCTCGCCAAGCATAGGCTTGTTGATGATAAATGCACCAAGCTTCCACTGCTCCTTAAAATATGCCCAGTTTCCAATTTTATTTACATGTTCACTTCCGCGCTTACGAGGTTTGTCTTTCATTACATCCTTTGAAGGAGGCAATGATGCCAATGCCATCGCACCGAATGTGTCCATAATGAGGTTGATCCAGAGCATCTGAGTTACGGTCAAAGGAGAATCCTTTCCGACCAATGCACCCACAAAAACAATACAGCAAGCTGTTACGTTCACTGTGAGCTGGAAAAGCAAGAAACGCTGGATATTCTTGTATAGAGAACGCCCCCACATTACAGCCTTGCCAATGCTAGAGAATGAGTTATCGATGATTGTAATATCAGATGCTTCTTTTGCAACAGCAGTTCCTGCACCCATCGACAGACCAACATTTGCCTGATGCAGTGCTGGAGCATCATTTGTACCATCACCGGTAACTGCGACTACTTGATTGCGTGCTTGTAGTGCTTCAACAAGACGTTTTTTTGTCCATTGGACGTGCACGAGCATAATCTTCAAATCAAGTACACACTCTTGCAACTTCTCATCAGAAAGTTCTGCAAGTTCTGTACCTGTTATTATGTTACGATCGGTGTCGGCATCGGCCCATAAGCCAATTTCACGACCAATTTGCTTTGCAGTTCCAGGAGTATCACCAGTTACTATCTTGACCATTATACCAGCATTCATACATTCTTTAACTGCATCAGGAACATCTTCTCTGACAGGATCTTCAATAGCAACTACACCTACGAAGTGCTTGTCTATGGCAAAACCAAGTGTACGATAAGCACTATCTTGATATTTCTGAAGTGATTCCTTCAGAGTGACCTCGTCAATATCGGAAGAATCACACATGCCAAAGACTATCTCAGGAGCACCCTTAGTATATGTAACTTCCCTATTAGTTACTGCTGAAAAAACTGTGGTTGACATGTATTTTCTTTCAGTAGAGAATGGAATTTCATTCTTTGTGTTAGATGCTTCTTTAAGACGACGATAATCATATTTGTTGGTATGCAACCACAAGAGTAATGCGCCTTCCGTAGGATTACCAATAGGTCTTGGTTGGCTTTCTGAGAAATCGAGTGATGCAGTAGAGTTTACAGCAATTCCTTCTGCCAATTCTGGAGTTAATTTCCCAAAAGTACACTCCTTAACCTGCATTTTGTTCTGTGTAAGAGTGCCTGTTTTATCAGTGCAGATAACTGTTGTTGCACCCATAGTCTCACAAGCGTGCATTTTACGAACAAGGTTATTAGTCTTGAGCATAGAATACGTGAGATCGTCCTGTTGTCCGTCCCACGGTCTGAGGCTCTAGCAATTGCCTATTTTGGTTGAACAGACAACGTCAGAGCCCACGCCGATATGAGTAATCGCTCCATTGCATAAAGTAGGCGACAACTCAGCAAAACGCTCAAGCCAGCTTGGCGGTTCCGCTTTCGGTTTGCGCTACTTTTGGGAGACCTATATAAACAATTTTATTGCACCCGAAAAGGTACAATTCGTGCTTACAAGGTCTCCGCAGGAGTGATATAATCACACCCGGGACATCTACCGTTGCTACGTTCAAGACCAAACATTTCTGTGACTTGCTAGATTACAGACCGTCTCAAACACAGCGTCAAGTAAACGCCTTCATTATGTCTGGACTATCTTTCCCACCCAATGCCCGCTTTGTATTGCTTTGTCATCATATGACTCCGCCATACTCAGCACGGCGTAGGCTGCCTCGCTAATGCCATGTAAGAACACGTCTAACTGCGACAGATAGAGCGAAAGGCTAATAGTCCAAGTGCAAAGGTACGCATAATTTTTGAATTAGATGATAACAACCGAAAAGAAATTTTTGTATAAATCTTAAAATCAACACGAATTAACTATAAAAATTACCGTATTCCGAATTTTTGTATAAGAAAAGGTGCTTAATAACATCAAATTTGAGCCACTTAATCCGTCAAAAAGCCATATTGTCAAAAAAAACACTTATTATGCCATCATAAAGTATGTGCACATAAATGGCAAAGTATGTGCACATCTAAGCCCAAGTATCTGCACATACAGACATGTGCCACTCTGATCAATATATAAAGTGAGGACAAAATAAAGAACTATGGAGAGAAGAGCAAATTATACTCTACCAATCGTCTTCTTCGGATAGAAGGTATGGCTTTCCCTTTCCACTTGCAAAACTTCAAATAGAGAGGCAGAATTTGCCTTTCACCTTTCTCCAAACGGATGAGCAAGGTTGACTTTGGATATCTCGTATTGCCCAACAACTTTGCAGGACCTATTTGGTATGAAAGAGCTGCGAGAAGATAGGCATCCTTACCATATCGCGAATATAGACGATAGTGCTGTATAAGGTCACTTCTTAACAGGGAATCCGCCTGTCGGCGAGTCAGTGAATTGCGGAAATGTTCTCCTTGTTGAATCTTGTGACCATATCCGACATGCCCAGGCGTTTTGCTTTGCGTATGCCATCCTCAAAATATTTTGTCGAGGTGACAAGACGTTCAAAAAGTACCCTATCTGGTTGCTGACTGTGACAGGGTACAGGGCAAGTGGATAATATGCTCAACAGAATTATTGTGATAGGTCGTATCATGCTGTTGTTCTTATGTTCATTCTCTTGGTTTTGTTGAATACTACATTGACTTGAATAATTGTATCTCCTTGATCATGGCTTTCACGTCCTCACCAACCTGAACGAAGTTCTTGTAGAGGATGCGTTCTCGCTCTTCCTTCGACTTGAACTTATAGAACTTAGGGAGAGGGACATACTCCGATTCCTCTTTCTTGATTTCCGCCATGTCGAAGTCGGTCTTGCAGTAGAACTTGGAAGTCTTGAACTCCTCGCTTTCCTGAATGTTCATCGAGCCGTTCATGCCGGTCTTGGTGGCTACGAAGTCACGGGCGGTTTGTCCGCAAATCCATCCAGTGGGCATATCGGAGATTTTGCTTGCAGGCACAAGGCTGTCCATATTCTCATTGAGGTTGATGGAGGTCTTGTCACGGTCGATGGTCACTCCCTTTTTGAGCTGCACCACCTTGCCGAAGATGTCACTCGACAGCCATTCGAGGGTTTCCTTGGCACGAGCCGAACCGCTCACCACATTACCTACCGTGGTGATGATTTTCTGCATTCCTACCTTGCCATAGTCGGCTTCCAACTGCGGCAGTTCCTGAAAGCCCAAGGCTACGCTTACCTTGTTGCTTCGGGCTGTGCCTATCAGTCGGTCTATCTTGTGGAAATACAAAGTCGGCAACTCATCGACGATGATGCTCACAGGAACGTTCTTGCCTTGTCCTGTATTCACTCTTGTCACAAGGCGGTTGAGAATCAAGGCATTCAGCGCACCAATGATGCTCTCCATCTCGGGGTCGTTGGCAATGAGCAGATAGCTCGGATTCTTCGGGTCGCTGACCTTCAGGTCGAAGTCATCGCCGTCCTTATGGAATATCCAATAACTCTCCTTGGTGGCAAGGCGGGAGGTATAGACACGCAACGTGCCTATCATTCCCTCCAACTGCTCCATGGCTTTGTTGGCAAAGGCGGTTTGGAACGGACCAAGCAGCGGGGCTACCTCATTGTCAGTCTGCAACACCTCGAAGATGGCTGATAACTCTCATTGAGGAACGACAGAATATGCGGCATATCAGAGTATTTGCCCAACCAATAGGCGGGCTGCACCTCCATGCCAGAATGATCGAACACCCGTCCTGTGGGTATCAGCCGCTTGGTCTTCGGGTCTTCACGTCGTTCGGCTATCAGCATCTTCCCGTCCTTGTCGTAGGCTCTTTGCCATAGTTGCAGAAGAAATAGATGCAGGCGGCAAGGAAGTTGACGGCAGAGGTCTGGAAGAACTGGTCGCTGCCACCGCCGCCTTCCTTCTTTCCCTTTTGCAGGGATTCAAGCAGAGTCTCGGCGGTCTCGCTCGCTGCGGCAAGGTTGTTGATGTACTTCAACTGAATAGGGTTCACACGGCGAGAATACTCCACATCCACAAAGTTTATGATGTTGAACTTCATGCCATTGGGCATCTTACTGTCCTTGGCATTCTTGTTCTTCAAGTAATGATAGTAGAGTTTGGTGGCGAGGGTGGGAAACTTATAGTCGTACACCACCATGGCAAAGCCCTTCTCACTATGCTGCCTGATGAAAGGCTCAATAATCGAAAAAGTCTTACCAGAACCAGGAGTACCCACAACCCATGTGCCTCGGAACGGATTGACGATGTTCACCCATCCCTTGCGGAACTTACCCTTGTAGTAATAGCGCATCGGTATGTTCACGCTGTACTTGTTCTCCTGCAATTCCCTGCATTGCTCGAAGCTCTCGTTCTCGAAGTTGAAGCGGTCTTTCAGCAAGCCCTCCTTCAGGAACTTGGAGATATTGTCGAGGGCAATATGCACCAACACAACACCGACGATGGAAGTGAGCATATAGAGCCAAGTGTTCAAACGGAGAGTATAGAAACGGGGCATTATCGAATGACCGAACAGCCATACGGACAGCACAATCAGCAGTACTCCCGACAGCAGCGGATAAAGCACCTGCCTACGAGCGTCAAACTCCAGATGTTTCTTGTTGCGCGTTCCTACACAGGTGATACATATCAGCAGGAACGTAGCCACCTTGCTATACACGAGGTTGCCGTCATGGTATATCATCCACCGCTTGATGCGCCCGTGGATGTCCGTCACCACGCCGCCCAAGAAGTCCAACTGTTCCGGCTCCAGTGCGTAGGCGAAGAACTCCATCAGGATGGAGACGTAAATCACCGCCCTGAATATCTTGTAAAAACCCTGTAACTCTTTGCTTTCTTCCATTTACTTTACAATGATTTTGGGTGATAATGAGAAAAGGAAGAAGGATGCCACGGTGGACACCCTTCTGTCCTCTTTTGAGTTTTATTCGTAGCCGTTGATGGTCTTCTCAGACTCTACTGTCCACGGAGAGATAGTTGCAGATATGACCTCCAAGGTGTTACGCACAGGCTTCAATGAATAGCTGTAGGAATGACCTGCTTTCCAAGTGTCGTTTGTGAGGAATACAAAGTTCTCCCCATTACTCAGTTGCAATGTCATGTCTGGCATAACCTGTGCAGGAACATAAAGCGTATATTCCATGTGGTCACTTTGTGGGTCGCCGAAATAATAGGTTGTCACCGACTCGTCACTACATTCCACTTTTCCGGTCTTGATGTTGAAAGTGCCGCTGTCAAAATAACCGATGAACGTGAGTAGGCTTCCTGCAAAATCGTTGGTAGTGAAACCGTATTCGGGCGAGGTATAGACCTTGATGATGACACGCACCATCTGATGGGTGAAGTTCAATGTGAGACTCGGATTGGCGTATGATGCCGTTCCACTGGCAAACAGGAAATCATTGACCTTCTGCTCACTCTGTACAGCTGCCTCCGGCACTTGGAACTCTATGAGATCGTTGGTAGGATTTGCCGTATAGGGATAGTAGGCATTGAAGGTGTGGGTGTCTGTGTCCGTGAAAAACACCTTGTTGGCTGACACAAACTGATTGGTGCCGCCGCTTCGGGTGAACTTCATGTTGTTGATCATCCCTGTGGAAGAAATACCAATCATATCATTGAGTTCCCACTGATTGTCAACGGCTCGTGTGGAAACGGTAGGTTGCAGCATCTCCAGATTGGTAAACACCTGAAGCTGCTTGGTTGATGTGCTGTCGGTCACGACCACAGAACCGCCGCCACCAGGCAGGTAAATCTCATTGACGATGTCTTGGTCACAGGACGTGAGGAGCACGGCTCCAAGTCCCAACATTAGAAACAAATTCTTTTTCATGCTTTTTCTTTTTTAATTGTTGTACTTTGATGATGATACGGGTGATTCTCGATGTCTGTATATGGACTAATCCATAATCGTGATGATGGGTCTCGCCTTATGCGGCTGCCACTTGGGAGTCTCCTGTATGGCACCGCTGCCAAGGGAGTAGAGCCATGCCTTGGCGGTCGCCTGTCCTTCTACCTCCGTTGAAGTCCAATACCAACAGTCATCATCCTCATCGGGGATGGGTGTTCCGCCGCATTTCAAGATGTAGGGGTTGATGATGTCCTTGGCATGATAGAGCAGACGCATCTGCGCCACGCTCGGTATATAGCACTCTGACCGTAACGCCACATGTCGAAGACACGTTCTGCCAAGGGCGACTTCACATCGGCCGTGCCATAGAGGGCAAAGGTGTTGGCATTACCATCGTAGGCGGTGAGGTCACAGGATGTGTCCTGCTCTACACCGATGCTGTCGGCAAAGGCTTCGGGAACGATGTCCCACAGATAGACGGCATATCCGTTACCCTCCATTTCTTCCCTCTGGTTGATGTTGAACACCACGGCAATGGCTTGCTTGCCCGATTGCTCATAGGTTTCGTAGGGCATCACCTTGCCGTCAGTGGTCAAGATATGGGTAACCTTCATGGCAGTATCGGGAAAGTCCTGATGCTCGTCACAGGCAGTCAGCAACACCGTTGCCGCAACTGCAAGTATTGATAATAGCTTCTTCATACGCATAGTCATTTTACAGGAAGTTTCACACCCAGGACAATACCCGTTCTAAACAGGTCTTCGCCCTTAATCATCACGTCGGTCTTCACCTGCCAAAACAGTTTCCAACCATGGCGCAAGGTGTAGTTATGTTCATAGCCGAGGTGGATGCCGCCCAAGAACCTGTCGGTATCGCTACCAGCAGATGCTCCGATGCGCATGTTGCCATGGTGGTTGCGTCCTCTCACCACACAGGGTTTATAGGCAAAGCCGAAACCATAACTGCGGTAGTTGTTCCAGAAGCTCTCAGGACACACATGACCGCACGAGGCGCATTCGTCCCACTTGATGTAGCCATTGGCAAAATACTCCCACGCATTGTGGTACTTCGTCTCATGCTCGTAAGACAGCGTCACGTCCAGTCCTCGCTCATACAGGCAGCCGAACCCCAAGGATATGCGGTCGCTATTCTGCTGCGCTATTGCCGGAGTCATGCTTGCCATAAATAGATGGCTATCAGCAATAATGTATGCGCAAGCCTATTGGCTTTCCCTTTGGCCGCCGAACGTTGTTTCTTCATTCTACATTCTTCACTCTTCATTTTCATCATTCTTCCTCCAACAGTATATGGTTAAACGAATCGGCTGACAGCACATCCTCATAGTCGATGCTGAGCGAGATGGTGCGTCCGCTTATCTGCTTCTCCGACAGTTCTATGGTCAGCACCTTGTCGTTGGGGAAGGTCATCTTCTTCACCACAATCACGTTGCGATAACCGTACTTGAAGGTCCTCGCATCGTCCAACACAAGGGCTGGGGTCAACTCCACTATCTGCGCATTGGTAGCCTTGCTCTGCTTTTTGTCCGACAGTTTGATGCGCATCTCGTCAATGTCGAAGCGGATGTTGGTCTTGTTCTCCACGGAGAAGTCGATGAAGAAATATTCGCCCACGCTGTAGATATTGTTCAGACGCATCACCATGCGGTGCATCTTCGTCGCCACATTGCGATACTTGGCAGCCAATGACCATATCTGACGCGCATACTTGGTCATGTCGCAGTGGAGAGGCTCACAGCCGGGTTATTGTAGGCATTGCGCTCCGAGCATTCTATCTCCTTGTCGGTTACAGCCTCCTGCATCCTCGTGGTGTAGAGCAGTGCATACTGCGTGCGGTAGCGTTCCGTCACAATGGTCACTATCGCCAGCACCTCGCCGTCGGCATACACGTTGTCCTTGGGCTTCAGGCGGATGATGTTGTTGATGGGTTGGTCGCCCACCACCTTGTCGGTGGATATATCGACAAAGCGGATGGGTTCGGAGGCGGTGATGACGGTGGTCACTTGGTCGTTGACAGTCAGCTGCTCCATCTCCATGTAGGTAGTCTGCGCCTTGGCTGAAAGCACGCTCAGCGACAACAATGCACAGACGTTAATCTTCTGAATGATATTCATAATTGTTGATATTATTGATGTTTATACTTGATGAGCCACCGTTCCCGATGATTTTGTCATCGGGCAGTGTCTATTTCCTCTTCTCTTTCCCATTGACCAGATACACAAACGTCCCATACTTCAGCTTCACCTTGTTCTTCTTGATAGCCTTGCTGATGGCGTTGCTCGTCTTCTGGTAGGCATTGGTCACGGCTTGCATTCCCCATTGCGAGAAACTGTTGTTCGCTCCACTCTGGTCGATGTTCATGTTGCTCTGCATCGCACCGCTCGCCACATCCTTGGTTGTTTCACGGAACTGGCTACCGGGGACATACAAGCCCTCCAGTCCGTCCGTATCATAGAGCGAAAGCGACACCTTTATCAGCTCGTCATCCACCAAGATAGAGTTGATGCTGCCCTTCACTCGCTGAGAACCGAAACCGCTCATGGTGGCATAGAGATACGACCCTTTCTTCACCATGGTCTCACCAATCTCTATGTCGTCCAACAATCTCAGCCGCACTCTCGATCCGTCCGTAGCTTTCACATCCTCGTCAATGATGGCCTTGATGAGCTTCGGCTCATGCTCGTTCTGCGTCAGGGTGTTGAAATAGTCGGAAGTCACCTTCACCTTCTTCACCACCTCCTGTGCCTTATCCTCCTCATCCAACGCCTTGCTGTCCTCGGCAATCTGACCTTTCACCTCAATCGGCTCCTTGGGAGGTTCAGCCTGTGTGGTGTCCTGTACCATGGGGGCAACAGCAGCCTGTCCTCTCAGCCTCGCTTCGGCGAGTGCCTTGTTGAGTGCTTCGAGTGCTTCCGCTTCTCGCGCCTTGGCATCGGCCACTTCGGCTGCATCGTCCTTCTCTTCTGCCTGACGGACGAGTTCCGCAAGGTCTTCTTCTGTGTACTTGGATTCATACGTTTCTTTCTCTTCTTCGTTGTCACGCTCAATGTTATCCACAGCCGAATAGTCGGCTATGCGACCATACGACTTCGCCATGTTCTCATACTTGCCGCCGATGCCGTCGCCCTTCCTGATCTTTGCACTTGGCAGGTTGGGGTTCAGAAACTCGGTGGTCTGCAGGTTCTTGTCCTGCTTCTTCGCCACCTCCGTATCGAACATGTTAAAGACAAAATAGCCTGTGGCAAGCAATGGGATGTACACGATGGCTGGCAGCATGTACTTCGGCTGACGGAAGTTTATCTTATCTGTTATTTTCATCGCTGTCTGATTTTGATTCGTTTGACTTCTTGTGGATTCCATCACCAACTTGATGTTTCACGGGAGGAAGTGTGCAATGGGCGGCATCCATCACCTGCCGTATGCGCCCTTCCTGCCGCTCAATGGCACTTGTCGCCTCCGTTCGATGACCGTAGTACTGCACCATCCTGTAGATATTGATGCCGAAACAGGTGGCAACAAAGCCAAAGACGACGACGAGAAACAGCGTCTTGTGTGCATTGGCGAAGCCTTGCACCTTAGCCGCCGCACGGTCTATCCTCGTAGTCTTGGCAAACTTGCACCCTGCCGCCACCTCCTTCTCATATCGCTCCTTGTACTTGGGGTCGTTCTTGTCGGGCATCTCTTCGCCCACAAGCATCCGTCTGATTCCTTTCACACTCATACCGCTGCGATATTAGAAGTTTGACTTCGACTTCTGCTCAATGTCCTTGTTGAGCAAGGTTCTCCAGTTCGTGATGAGCAGTCCGTGGGGATTGTTCTCCGTCCTTGGCACACGCTTCACCTGTCCCGCCGTCACCAGTTCACGCATCAGGATGTTGCTCCTTCGCTCAATCCTCTGCCTTCCGTAGTAGGTGAACTCCATCTTCTCCTTGTTGAACTTGATGCTGTCACAATAGATGCTGAACACGGCACTCGTACCCATGATGTTGTTATAAAAGCCCTTCTCCTTCAGCGTATTGTACTGCGCTAAACCAGTTTCATCGACCAGATACATCGCCTTCTCCATCGAATAACGGATATACTTGTCATCGGGAGCAAGCGTGAAGAAGTAATGGTGGAACATCTCGATATGGCTCTTTGCCTCCACATCCAGCGTCTCTTCCATCGTGGTGCGGTTCACCAGTATAGGCACGTTGCCGTCCAGCACATACACCTTCTGCTGTGCATCCGTCACCATGCAGCGTGCCGTCCAGATACTCGACACCGAGATGATGATGCAGCCAATCAGAAAGGCGGTGCAGATAATGCCCACCAGCTTGATTTTGTTTTCTAAGTTCTTGATTACCATAATTTATACTTTTTATTGTTTCAATAGGAGGTGCGGTGTCTCACCGCACACTCACTTGTTATCTCATCACTGTCGCCATGGCTCCCGTAGCCGTCATTTTGGCTTGTTGTGCCACGCCCTCACCGAAGTTTCTCGTTGAGAAGGCAGTGTCGCCCTCTGGTATCATCCATGCCGCAAGGTCGGGCACGAGGTTCAGACATTTCAACGCCACGATGCTCGCCGCCATCAGATAGCCTGCCGAGAAGAACGAGTTTTGCAGATAGGCTGCCATCGTCTGCTCACTGGCTGTTATCACCGTCAGGTTCTCTACCTGTATGCAGAGCACTATGTCAAAGAGCAACAGGACGTAGAAGCCGACGAAGTAGAGCATGGCTCCGTAGAAATGTACTGTCAGATAGCGTATCAGCCATTTCGCCCACGCTCCTTCCCACTTGGGCAGCAATGAAAATGCCCATTGTATCGGACCGAATATTGTGAGCATACCGAGCAATATCTGCTGACAGTATATCGTAGCCCACCAACCGATACGGAACACGATTAGGGCTATCAGCATCACTATCTTGTCGATGCCCACCACAGCCCCTGCCGTCAGTGAGGTGAACCACAGTTTGCTGGCATCCTTCTCCATGTTGGTCACTTCGTCCACGCCCGTCTGCTCCATCGTCGCCTCTATCAGGTTGGGGTCTGACGTGCCCTTATGCGCCACGTCTGCCTGTGCCTGGAGGTCGGTGTACATCGAGTCCCTGACATATACCAACTGCTGTACCTCCTCAAACTTGTCGGAGATTTGCGTCGCCTCTGCCTCATAGAGGTCGTGGGTGTAACTGCCGATGCAGTTCGGGATATAGGATAGGAAGTCTAATACGCACCAGCTACTGCCGCTATTGGTCATGCCTGTGTCAGCAGGTGGGTACCACCAACAGAGGATGATGCTCACCACCAGTGGCTTGAACAGTTTCATCACGTCCAATGGTTCGTTCTTCACCATCATCTTGTAAGCCATACTTGCCGCCACGATGATGGAGAATAGTGCCGCCAATGCCATACACATTTGGAGAATCCACCAGTAACCACCAATTACTCCAGATGTGTAAAACCATAGGAAAACATATCTAACGTAATCTGCCAAATAGCACTGATTTATAGTTAATTATGAATAGAGGC
>NZ_QTMZ01000062.1:0-24130 GCF_003602935.1 Bacteroides sp. AM54-2NS | reverse complement strand
CATTTAGAGGAGTAGTGGATATGAGCTTCTTCCTTTTTAGGCTAGCAAAGGTATATGCATGAAGGGAATTGACTAAACTTAATCCCCCAAGAATTACAACTGAGCCGGACCACTTGAAAATTCGAGAATATTCCTGCATTATGGTATGGTACAATAGGTACTGTGTTTAATTCTTTATTTTAGGCTTTTCCCTATTGACAATTGTAGTATTCACTAGTTTTTTATGATTTTCCTGCGTTACTTTTGTTATAAACCAAAAGAAAAACGCCATGAAAAAGATTTTATTTATCCTATTTGCTACCCAATTTATTTTGGCTCCTTATATAATAAAGAGCTATGGTGCAAATCTTATTGAAGACAATTATGAGTATTCGGGAGTTAATCAAGGGAGAAAGACTGTCGAAAAGGATATCTTTGGAAATATCATCATTCGTGATGATAAAGGCAATAGAAAGACCATTGAAAAAGATATTTTTGGGAATATCACCATTCGTGATGATAAAGGTAATAGAAAGACTATCGAAGAGGATATTTTTGGAAATACCATCATTCGTGATGATAAGGGTAATAGAAAGACTATCGAAGAGGATATTTTTGGAAATACTATCATTCGAGACAATAAAGGTAATAGAAAGACGATTAAAAAAGATATCTTTGGAAATACCATTATCGAAGATGGCAAAGGCAATAGAACAACCATTAAAAAAGATATTTTGGGGAACGAAATAATTGAAAGTAGTGATGGTCATAGAAAAATTATCAAAAAGGATATTTTTGGAAATACAGTCATTGAGGATTATTAAAAGGTTATATTTATAAGGAGGAAATGTATCAGGCTTATCTTCTTGTACTGATTTAGGGGTTAGATCGATTAACTGATAATGTGAAATTAATGGTGATATTAAAGAAATATTTATGATCTTTGTACCCATGAATATCGGAAATTAGTTGAATAGATTGATGAATCGTATAAAAGGTATACTTTATGCAGCGGTGTCTTCCTCTACTTTTGGACTGGCTCCGTTCTTTTCCCTCACTTTATTGTTGGCAGGTTTTTCAGCTTTCGAAGTGCTTTCCTATCGTTGGGGAGTGGCGACAATTGCGTTGACTCTGTTCGGATGGTGTTCAGGATGTAGTTTTCGATTGGAAAAGAAGGATTTTTTAGTTGTTCTTTTATTAAGTTTGTTGAGGGCAGTTACTTCATTCAGTTTGCTTATAGCATATCAGAATATAGCTACCGGGGTGGCGTCAACCATTCATTTTATGTATCCGTTGGCGGTATCTCTAGTTATGATGTACTTCTTTCAGGAAAAGAAATCCCTTTGGGTGATGTTTGCGGTCTTCATGTCCTTGTTAGGAGCGGCCTTGCTTTCATCGGGGGAACTGGAGGCGAAAAATGGTGATACGATAGTCGGACTGGTAGCAGCTTGTGTTTCTGTGTTTTCCTATGCGGGGTATATTGTTGGTGTACGAATGACATGCGCTGTTCGAATCAATTCCACTGTACTGACTTGTTATGTTATGGGGTTAGGAACCGTTCTTTATTTTATAGGTGCTCTGACTACTTCCGGGCTTCGGCTGGTAGCTGACGGTTATACCTGGTTGATTATTTTGGGACTTGCATTACCGGCTACAGCCATTTCTAATATAACATTGGTACGAGCTATTAAATATGCAGGGCCTACGCTGACATCTATTTTAGGTGCGATGGAACCATTGACAGCTGTGGTGATAGGAGTTTTTGTGTTTAAAGAACTATTTACTCTGAATAGCGCTATTGGGATTATTTTAATTCTGTTGGCTGTGAGTGTGGTAATATTTCGTAAACAAAAAAATGAAAGAGTATAAATAAAAAAAATGCTGTTTTACCTGATCGGATAAACAACATTTTTATAGGAGAGCCTCTTGTCGGATTCGAACCAACGACCCCGAGATTACAAATCACGTGCTCTGGCCAACTGAGCTAAAGAGGCGTTTTTCTTTTGCGGGTGCAAAGGTATGAATTTCTTTTAAAAATGCAAATACATCGCATACTTTTTTTATATTTGCAAAGTTACCAATGATTAGATGAAAATGAAAATTATGAATGTATGTGGTATGGCGATTTTAGCCATAGGTATATGGGCTTGTTCCGGACAGAAAAAGGGGACGGCAAATGTAGAAGTTGCAACAGATAGTGTAGAAGTAGCTGCAGATACTATATCTGTTCAGGCAGATAGTACAGGATATATTGTTCGGGTAGGAGAGATGGCTCCGGACTTTACGATTACCCTGACAGATGGTAAACAAGTGAGTCTATCTTCCCTTCGTGGTAAGGTTGTCATGTTGCAGTTTACTGCAAGTTGGTGTGGAGTTTGTCGTAAAGAAATGCCATTTATTGAGAAGGATATTTGGTTAAAGCATAAAAATAATGCAGACTTTGCTTTAATTGGCATTGACCGTGACGAACCACTTGATAAAGTATTGGCTTTTGCTAAATCTACCGGAGTGACTTATCCGTTAGGACTGGATCCGGGAGCTGATATTTTTGCGAAATATGCATTGCGTGAATCCGGAATAACAAGAAATGTGTTAGTTGATAAGGAAGGAAGAATTGTAAAACTGACTCGTTTGTATAATGAAGAAGAGTTTGCTTCTCTTGTACAGAAGATTAATGAGATGCTGAAATGAAAGAAAGCCTTCATTAGGCGTATCTGACGGAGCATTTATGAGCATATAAAAATAGTGACGCTATCCTGATGTGATGGCGTCACTATTTAGGTTATATAGTGACGCTATCCGGAACGCATACCGTCACTATATAATAATGAGCTTTTCAAGCAATACTAAGTTTGACTAGGTAATCGTAATGTTTTCCTTCTTTCACTAGTTCTGCCTTAAAACCACATTCGGAAGCGTATAAACTAAGAGTCTGGAAATCTAGATATAACCAGTCGAATGTGTCTCCTTTTACATCTTTATATTGCATTTGGAAGTCAATCTCTCCATAATAATCTCCGGCCAGATCGATGACTATGCTGCCGTCTTCTTCTTCAAAAAGATAGCGCAAATCGCTGGAATCCATGAGTATGCATCCGCCGGGACGGAGAATACGTTTCATTCGTTGGAAGAATCCGGGCATATTATTCAGTCTTCCGATAATTCCGGAACCATTCATAAGCATCAGGATCGTGTCGAATGTTTCGGTAAATGTTTCGTCAAAAAGGTTGATGAGGCGCGGATCGTTCACTCCGCGTTGTTGCATCACTTCGACGGATAACGGAGAAATATCAATGGCACACACTTCTTTTCCCATTTCCTGAAGTGCCAGTGCATGGCATCCGCTTCCGGCACCTACATCCAATATTCGTCCTGTAGCCATTTGTAGGGCGGTACGCTCTAATATAGGCATAGACTGTATACTACGGAACAATTCTTTGACGGGAATTTCATCTTCTTCGAATTGGGAAGAGAATACCCGCAAACGATCAGCTCTGTGATGGTTGAAATAATCAGAAATAGCGGCTCCCATCGGGTCCTTTTCTGCAGAAAGAGTTGTTGTTGCCATTGGTGGTTACGATTGTTAACTCTGCAAAGATAAATAAATCCGCAGAAAAGGGTTATCTTTGCCGTCGGAAATGTTGAATACTAATAAATGATTATATGAGTATAGAAGAAGCAATCATGGGTGGAATCGTTTTTAAAGGTAAGAAAGATAAGCCCAAAGAAGAGGAAAAAGTGAAGACGAAAGCGAAAAAAGCGACGTATATTCGTGGACAGCATGGTTCGGGTGCAGCGAAGATGAAAGCAGATATCCGGAAGAAGAGAGCTAGCCGTCATAAGAAATAAAAGTATGGTTATAAATATAATAATTTGTGTAGTATCTGTTGTACTTATGTTGCGGGGTGCTTTTCTAATTCTGAAAATGGGACTCTTGTGGATGCTTCATTGCAGGATAATAAAATCGTATGACAGGAAAACACATGGAAAGGTAGTGGATATAGAGACACAGGTAAAGTCTGATGGTATGAATATTACTGATGTATGTATACCAAAAATAAAATATAAATTGGAGGGAGAAGACGAGAAGTGTTGCCAATTTCTTCCTTCTAATCTAAAGAGTGGAGAGGAAAATAACATTTATCTTTATCCAAAACAGTATCATATAGATGATAAGGTTACCATATTGTATGATAAAGGTAAGGCGAATGATATGTTTGTGTTGCCCAGAATGCAACTAATGAGGCTGCTTGTTAACCAATTTGTTCCTGGTTGTTTTTTTATACTGGCGGCAATTTTAGGATTATGCTTTGTTTTTTAGAAACAGCATAGGCTGTCCGAAAAGCCTTAGAGGAATATTATAGAGTAGTACAATAATAGTAGAGTCAAATCAAGGTTAAAAGGGAAGAGCCCGATGCAAAACCGGACTCTTTATCAATCTTGTTAATTTTTGGAGACATTTGTTGAATATCTCTGCTTAGAAATACAAAAAAAGGCAACTAACTCGCAGTGAATTAGTTGCCTTATCTTTTTTATTTATTAAATGTCCCTTTTTAATCTGTTTAGCTTTTTGGGCCACTCCAAATTGTAGTAAGGGTGATTTTTCTTTTTAGGGACTTTTGGAACGACCTCTCTTACTTTTGTGGAAGTACCTCAATCCAGTAATCGTCCGGGTCATTGATGAAATAAAGCCCCATGGCCGTGTTCTCAAAACATACACAATTCATTTCTTTGTGATAAGCTCTGATTGCATCGTAATCGCCGGCTACACGAAAGCAGAGATGGCTTTCGTTTTCCCCCAGTTCGTATGGAGCAGTATGATCTTTCAACCACGTCAATTCCAGCAAGAAACCTGTTTCGTTATCAGTCAGGTAGACTAACGTGAACGAGCCGTCGGATGCTTCCTTCCGATGATGTTCTTTTAAGCCGAGTGCTTTTTCATAAAAAGCGATACTCCGCTCCAGATTAGTGACGTTGATATTAAAATGGTCAAATTTACTTTTTATTTCCATTGTTGCGATTTTCTTTATTTTTTCATTAAGAGCTTCACGATTTCTCCAACATACGTGCGCGGTTGTCCGGCTTGCGGAGTTGTCTGTGAAGGCATTTTCTTACATTCGATAACAGCCGAAGGTGTTGTTTGGTTTGGAGCGTACAATTTTAATGTATAGCTATCTGCCTTTTCTATTGCATCGTAAGCTTGATCGGGTGAAAGTGTGCAATAGGCAACTGCTTTTCCTGATTGATAACCAAGTGCGCCACCAGCATTTGCAGTCATATTGGTCATGTTGAACTCATCTTTTCCGATGCTGATTACTAATTTTCCGCTTCCCATCAAAGCATATACTTCACCCGGGATTTGTTTCAAATCAATTTCTATATAACCCGGCATATCAGCGGAAGCCTTGCCTGCAGGAGTAGCAGGAGTGAGAGTTGCAGCAGGAACAGTGGTTTGAGCAGGTTCGCCAGTTGTCACTTTTATATCAGTCTTTTTATCTGCGCCACCAATGACAATCGGACCTGCGGCTGCAACGATTGATGGAGTTTTTTGCTCTTCTTCTTTCTTCTTTTTCTCTGTTTTCGGACGGGTGTCAGGTGCTCCGAAGCTACCGCTACATCCATGAATATATCATCGGCGAAGTCTACAGTTTTTCTACGCCATTTGGCCAAGCCACGTACTAATTTAGTCTTAGCTTTATTGAGCGCATATTTATCAGTAATCCATTCTTCGGCTTTATATTTTTCTGTTTCACGATAAGTAAAACGGATTTTTTCAAGCTCTACCAGGCAGTTTCCGGGTTTGCAGGTAACGGTAATCTGATAGTTAACTAATGTACGGTCTAATGACAGGGCACTGGAATGGAAAACAATCCATTCTTCTCCAATACCGGCAATTGTTCCTTTTACTTCGTCGGAGAAAACAATGCGGCTGTCGGTGTTTTTATTCTCTTTCAGACGTTCATCCATCCACTTTGTCATTGTGTCGTAGATTTGTGCCTGACTCATTCCGGGAATCTGGAACTCTTTGGAAAATACTACTTTACCTTCTACTTCAGGAACAGCTCCTGCAAGGTACCTGGTGTCATCTTTCTTCTCTTTTGCAGAATCTGCCTTCATTGCCATCGGCAATGCGAGAAACATAGTAAGAAACAGAATCGTAAATTTATTCATAATTATAATGTGTTTATTTGGTAATCTCAAAACTTTCGCCCCGACGGGTGATGCTGATAAAACGGCATCCTGCATTTTCTGCAAAACTACGAAGCGCATTTCCTCCTTCATAATCTTCACTGAAGTGCATGGGCACAAATATAGTAGTTTTTATTTGTTCGATGAACTGTTTTGCCCCTTTCATGTAATCTTTTCCCATTCTCCGATCCACCGGGAATAGCACTAGATCGATGTTAGGCACTTTTTCTTTTAAATATTTAACTTCTGCAAGGAAATCACCATTGGCTTTTCGTATCTCTTCTTCGGTCGATTCTTCACTCCAGTGCCAGTTGTTCAAGTCGCCGGCATGGAAGATACTCCAATCTTGTAAGTGAAGAAGGAACGAACTGCCGACATCTGTCGATCCGAAGGCGTCGATGCGGATCGTGTCGTCTTCGTATGTTTCTCCTTTTTTAATATAGAAAGCATCTTCGGCTTTGGCACGATGGGACTTCAGAATATCTTTGGAGAAGATGTATTGAATGTCGGGGCGTTGCTCTTTCCAAGTCAATATTTCACGGTTGAAGTGGTCGGGATGGAAATGGGTGGCCAATACGTACAGTTTACCCGGCCTTTGCAGGAGATAATCATGCACGATTCCCCGGTTGTGTTCCGTTTCGGAAGAATCTTTGTAGTAATCGATGATAATGGTTACACCTTCCATTTCGATGGCGAAACCGCTGTGATAAATATAATCCAGTGTCATAGCTGACTATTTTATGGTTGCAATATTACGTATTCTCGTTGGAGTTGCCAAGAAAAATCGACGAAATCAAGGAGCAAGACGACTGATTTTCCATTCACCGTCCGGTTGTAGGGTGTATAGAAAGCGGTCGTGCAGTCGGTTGGAGCGTCCTTGCCAGAATTCAATCCTTGTAGGTGTGACGGCATATCCGCCCCAATTATCAGGTCTTTCCACTTCTTTTCCAATCCATCGGGCGGCTTCTCTGACGAAGGATCGTATCAATTGCATTCTGCTTGCTATCGGTTGACTTTGCGGAGAAATTCGTGCGCCAATCCGGCTTTTATAAGGACGTTTCCGGAAGTATTCATCCGATTCTTCCGGTGAAACTTTCGTCGCTATTCCTTCTATATGTATTTGTCTTTCGAGAGCGTGCCAGACAAAAGAGAGGGAGATAGATGGGTTTTGTGCCAATTGTTTGCCTTTGCGGCTTTCGTAATTGGTATAAAAGATAAATTTTCCATCATGGAGTCCTTTTAACAATACTGTACGTGTGGACGGTCTCCCTTCGGGGGATACAGTTCCTACAATGACCGCAGTCGGTTCGTCCACCTCTGCGTCAATCGCTTCTTGCAGCCAACGACTGAAAAGCGAAAGCGGGTCGCCGGGAAGTTCACTTTCCCGCAACCCGCCTTTCGTATATTCCTGTCGGATATCTGCTATGTTTAATTTCGCCATAAGATTATCTGGCAGCTTTAGTTTATTATTTTTAATGATGATATCACATAGGTACTTCTATTAATAGAATATGTGAGTCTTTCAATGTCTCCAGTTCAACGCTGTTCGTATCGTAAACACCCATGCCGTCACGACGTTTCAGAACTTCACCGTCTACTACTATTTCTCCTTCAATGAGGAAGATATAGACGCCTGCATGACTTTGATGCATGTGATAACCTAATTTCTTTCCGGCTTCTACTTTGCCGATGGAGAACCAGGTATCTTGCAAAAGGGAAGCAGGTGTGCTACCGTCGGGAGATACGATGACTGCCAGTTCGTTCGGACGCTCCAGTTCTGCAATGCTGAAATCCTGATAAACGGGACGGGTATTCCGTTCTCTCGGCATAATCCAAATCTGCAGGAATTCCACCGGTTCTACCGGACTTGCATTTACTTCACTATGGAAGATTCCTGTTCCCGCACTCATTGTCTGAATTTCTCCGACAGTAATAATGCGGCTGTTCTTCTTGCTGTCTCCATGTTGCAGATGTCCTTTCAGAGGAATGGAAATGATTTCCATATTCTTATGCGGGTGAGTCTGAAAACCTTGTCCGGGCGCAACCTTATCATCATTCAATACGCGGAGAGCACCAAAATTGATACGGTCGGAGTCGAAGTACTCGTCAAAACTGAAAGTGTGATAACTATCCAGCCAATCATACTGGGAATGTCCTCTTGTATCTGCTTTATGTATTACTTTTTTCATAAAAACTGTCCTTTCTCTTATTTGTTTATATGTTTGGTAAACAAAGAAAGCGGCTTAAAAGTTTTATTTCTTCACTTCATTTAATAAAGGCTTGTGATTGATAAAATCTTTTATGTTTTGCAGGGTGGTTACGGCAATATTCTCCATTGCTTCATGTGTGAAAAAAGCTTGATGAGAGGTGACGATTACATTGTTGAACGAGAGCAAACGGGCGAGTACATCATCGTCGATGATGCGGTCGGATTGATCTTCATAAAAGTATTCGCTTTCTTCCTCGTATACGTCCAGTCCTGCGGAACCTATTTTCTTGTTCTTCAGTCCTTCAATCAGCGCATTGGTATGAATCAGTTGCCCGCGACCGGTATTGATAATCATTACTCCGTCTTTCATTTTGCTGATGGAGTAGTCGTTTATCAGGTATTTGGTCTCTTCAGTGAGCGGACAGTGTAAGGAGATAATATCCGAATTGTGGTATAGTTCGTCCAGTGAAGTATAAACTATTTGTTCTTGACGGGCGAAGTTGTAGTCCGGATAGAGGTCGTAAGCCAGTACGTTCATGCCGAAACCTCTTAAGATATGAATTAATATTTTCGCTATTTTTCCTGTGCCGATGATACCTGCTGTTTTCCCGTGCATATCGAATCCCATCAGACCGTGCAGGGAGAAATTACCGTCTTTGGTACGCCAGGAGGCGCGAGGTATTTTGCGGTTTAGCGATAGCATAAGTGCTACCGTGTATTCTGCAACAGCATAGGGAGAATAAGCGGGAACCGCACTACGGTGATTCCGGCAGCGGAGGCAGCATTTAAATCTACATTATTAAATCCGGCACAGCGTAATGCCAGTAGTTTCACTCCGTTTGCCGCCATCACACGGATTACTTCTGCGTCGGCAACGTCGTTCACAAAGATACAGACTGCATCCACTCCTTGTGTCAGTAGTACGTTGTTTTTATTCAGGTGTCCTTTGTAATATCGTATTTCAAATCCAAACTCTTTGTTTTTGTCATTGAAAGAGGACTCGTCATAAGGCTTTGTGCCGAAAAATGCAATTGTATAGGCCATAATATTTTCAGTTTTTATTGCTTACTAGTAAACGCTAAAATAGGGTGAATTGTTTATCCTTTTGGGGGCTATAAATGTGAATTGTTTCATTAGAAACAGTTTACTTTTTCAATTAAAATAGGAGGCTAAATGAAAATAAATGCACAAACGTATCTCTCGTGTGCAATAATATCGTATCTTTGCGCCCGAAATAATTAAAAAAAGATTTAGATGAGAAAAATTTCCTTGATTGGATTTGTAATGCTAATCGTTTCAATTCCAACTTTTGCCGGAGGTCTTCTGACAAATACTAATCAACACGCTGCTTTTCTTCGTATGCTATCTCGTGGTGCTACCTTTGAAATAGACGGGGCTTTGTCCAATCCTGCCGGTTTGGCTTTTTTGCCGAATGATGGTTTCCATATGGGATTGAGTGTTCAGAGTGCCTTTCAGACGAGAAATATTGATGCTAGCTTCTATACTTATAATGGAATTGCTATGAATAATGGGAGCCCGGTTATGGTTGATGGGAAACCGGTACCAACAAAATCAGATAACCCATTTAATAAATATTATAAGGGAAAAGCTGCTGCACCGGTCATTCCTAGTGTGTTCGCAGCCTATAAGAAAGGAGATTGGACGATTTCCGGTTTCTTCGCTATAACTGGCGGAGGTGGAAAGGCTTCGTTTGATGACGGTCTGCCTATGTTCGACGCGGCTGCTATGGCGGGGATTTTTCAGGGTAGTATTCCGGGACACCTTACTCCTGGTGTACAAAGTCCTCTTGTGACTCCCAATATGTATGACATCAATAGTGCAATGGATGGTAAGCAATACATCTATTCTTTACAGTTAGGACTAACTTATAAAATTAACGATTGGCTTTCTGCATTCGCCGGTGGACGTATGAACTATTTTACAGGTGGTTATAAAGGTTTTCTAAATGCTCATCTGAAAGAAGCTTATGGTGGTGGCGAATTGATGAATTTGGAATTGGATTGTGATCAGACGGGTTGGGGATTGACTCCTGTTCTCGGTGTGGATGCCAAGTTTGGTAAATTCAATATTGGTGCGAAATATGAATTCAAGACGAACTTGAATATTGAAAACAAAACTAATAATTTGAAATATCCAGATTCGGCAGAGAGTTTGGTTGGTAGCTATAAAGACGGTGTGAATACTCCGAATGATATTCCTTCTATGCTTTCGGTAGCAGTGGCTTATGAATTCCTTCCAGTGTTGCGTGCATCTGTAGAGTATCACTTCTATGATGATAAGAAAGCGGGAATGCTGGTGACAAACAGAAATATCTGACAAAGGGAGCAAATGAATATTTAATGGGTATTGAATGGGATGTAACCAGGCAACTGACATTGAGCTGTGGCGGACAGATTACAGACTACGGATTATCTGACGATTTCCAAAGTGATACGAGTTTCTCTTGTGACTCTTATACATTGGGTGTTGGAGCGAAAGTGAAGTTGAGTGAAAGAGCAGCTTTGAATGTTGGTTATATGTGGACTACCTATGAAGATTATACTAAAACTTCAAAGAATTATAGTGGTACAGGATTGCCTGGTACCAATGTATATAGCCGTACTAACAAAGTATTTGGTCTTAGCATTGACTACAGATTCTAAATAAATTAGAACTCAATAAAATACGAAGTTAATAATGATGAGAGGGAGATAGCGTTTCAATGGCTGTCTCCCTCTTCAATTTTATACAATGAAATAATCTTTTATGTATATGCTGATTTAGAAAGAATACTGCACCAGCATATTCAACCGGTTGGCATGGCGGGTTGCGGAACTGAAATCAGTGCGCCATCCTCTCAAATATTCAACGCCGACTTGCAGATTGCTGCTTACATTCCAGAAAGCATTGGCTACCAGATATTGTCCTTTACGATAGGATTCGGGATTCTCACTAGGATATCCATTTTCAGAATAAAGTCTGGACAGACTGTATGTTCCGGATATAAAGATGCTCGGGCAAAGATTGTATTGCAATCCTGCATACCATCCCAGCATCGGAAGAACTTGCATTTTTCCTTCCTTGTCGGGATCGGGGACGATGTCTACGTTCAGGTTGCTTAAATCATTCAGGTAGGAACCGATACCTTTTCCATAATTAAATTGTCCGTATGCCTGCAATTTCTTGGTAATATTGAAGGTTGTAGAGGCTTGCAGACCGAAGCCGGTAGCAGAATAGGCTTTCTCATGCACATTGCTCGAATAAGTCATGCTGCGGATAATGGCTCCTAATTTAATATGGCTGTTGCTGTTCCAGTTATACTGTACGGAAGTGGCAAAGTCAGGCATCCGTTGGGTGTTGATAGACAAATCATTGTTGGTTGTTCCGTCTACCGAAGGCATTTCCATAGAAACACCAAACTTCCAGTTTTTCAACTTATCACACATATAGCTTAATTGCGTAGTGCGGTAAAAGGCTGAACCGTTAGGCCCTGCAAAGTCGATAGTTGGAGGCAGTGCGGAGAGGTCCATGAACGAACCATAGCTGTACCCGATAGTGAAACCGAGGAATTGTGCGTAAGCGTTTTGTAATTCAAAGGTCTTTCCATCGCCACGGAAGTTTCCGGCAGTGTAAACTACGAAGTCTCCCAAATGTTTGGTACGTCCTACCAATTTGAGGAACAGGGTGGAAGTGGTGATGTCCATCTGGAATTGGTTCTTTGCAAAATTGCCGCTTCCGCGTTGTGGTATCAATGCCGGATAGAAATCTACATCATTAACGATACCGTTAAAATCATACTCTGCCGTTGCACGAACGTATCCTCCGATGCCGAGGGCGAATTTCCCTTTCTGGTCAGTGAGCAGGAAACGGGGAGCATTGGGGTCGTGAAAACGCATCTGTGAACGGTCGTTCATGATTCGGATGATTTCATCTCCTGCTTTGTTCTTTGAGACAAACATGATCGAGTTGGGCTCTTCATCTTCGATGATTACCTTCTTTTGCGCATGGGCACAGAGGGGGAAAATTCCTATCCCCAGTAGCATAGCTACCATTTTAAAGCTTGTTTTCATTATGAGTTAAGTTTTAGGTGAATGCCCAATCAACAACTAAAAAAAGAAATGGTTGAGAGGGGCAAAGGAAAAATTGCCAAACTAATCGGAAGAATTGCTATTTATAATGATTCTAAAAAAGCGGATCTTTGTACCGTACTAATTAGATAAAAGAAATACGACGATGGAAAAAGTAGATTTTACGAAAGGAATATTAGCGATACAACCGGATTTGCATCGCTTCGCATATAAATTGACGGCAGATCGCGAATCTGCCAATGATTTGGTTCAGGATTGTTTGTTGCAGGCATTGGATAATCAGGAGAAGTTTACGTATAGCAAAAATCTGAAAGGATGGATGTATACGCTTATGCGTAATATTTTCGTGAATAACTATCGTCGTACAGTTCGCGAAATGAACTTGATTGATGATAGTTACTCCATCAATCAACAACATCTGATAGAAGATGAGGATGCTGACAGATTCGAATTTACATACGATATGAAACAGTTGTATAGGGTGATACATTCCATACCGGAAGAGATGAAAGTGCCTTTTCAGATGTTTGTAGCTGGATTTAAATATAGAGAAATTGCCGAGAAATTAGGATTGCCGATGGGAACGGTGAAGAGCCGTTTGTTTTTCATCCGTAAACGGTTGAAGGAGGAATTGAAAGATTTCTCCTCCTGATGCGCCTTTTTAATTGAGTGATGTGTTTTAAGGTCAAAGTGATGAGCCTTCCTGTCAGAATACGACGCTGATGGGGAGGCTCTTTTTTATTGTCAATCCAGTATTTCCTGTACTCTGTGTTTAGCCTTTTGGACAGTTGCTTGTGCGGTATGGGTTGCTTCTATAGCTTTTTCTTTCACTGTAGTCGTCTGAAAAGGATTGTTCATAGAGAGTTTTCATTTTTTTTTAGTCATCCTTTCTTTTTAGTTTTATAATTCAGTGTTTTGATGCTGTTGAGGTAGGCTTGTTCTACGGGTGAAAGCGTGCGTACTTCCCACTTGCGATATTCTGTTTCAGCTTTATCCATAGCTTGTTCATGACTTATCATACCGGCATCCATCAATAGAACTTCTCCCGTAGAAGACAGTATGGCATCCAGATGTTTGATGTAATCGTTCATGTACATTGGACGGTGCTTGATAGCTTGTACTTCGGCAAAATCAAAATATCCGGAGACAAGGTTGTTCAGCACTTTGAGTTCTTCTGCGCTCAAGTAGTTCTTGGCTATCTTTGCATCGCGCAATGTCGGATGGTCGCCTTTAAAGGAAGTTAGTCCCATCATGTGTTGGTCGGCATCGGCTCGTTCATAAATAACTTCTGCAGCTGTATGTCCGTGGGCTGCAAAGTGTAGCTTATTCTGAACAATCTTGAAGAATTCAATAGATTGTTTGGCGTGGGGATCGTAATCTACGGCAGTAGCATAGATATCAAGCACTTGTCTATACATCACCTTTTCAGACGATCGGATGTCACGGATGCGGTCGAGTAACTCTTTCCAATAATAGCCTCCTCCCATCTGCTTCAATCGTTCATCATCCATGGTAAAGCCTTTGATGATATATTCTTTAAGGCGTGCCGTTGCCCATTGACGGAAGTGTGTGGCTTGAATTGAATTTATTCGGTAGCCTAAAGATATTATCATATCAAGATTGTAGTGAGGAATTTCTCTTTCAACCATGCGCGCTCCTTCTTGTCGAACCTGTCGGATTTTCCGACAGGTTGATTCTTCAACAAGTTCACCATCTTCATAAATGTGCTTAATATGTTCTACCACATTTGTTCGAGATGTCTGGTAAAGGTCGGCCATTTGCTGTTGGGATAGCCATACGGTATCTTCGTCCATCTGCACTTCTATGTGTGTCTGCCCGTCTTCGCTTTGGTAGATGATGATATTGCTTTTATTTTCTTTTGCCATGATTTAGAGATATCGTTTTTTAAAATATAGTTTATAAGTTTAATCTTTGATACAAACATTAAGCTCTGTATTTGGCAAAGTTATGTCTTTTCAGTGAAATGTATGTCAATCATCAGATTTCTTTTGCTTTTTCATAGTTTTTCCTATACCTTTGCAGCGCAAAAGAATAAAAAGACATTTGATGCCGTGAATAGCGGTCGTGTATTCTAGAACACCACGTAAAAAACAGGAATTATGAAAGAAAAAGTATCTGTACCCTTTATGCTGCTGGGTATCCTTTTTAACGTTTGCCTTATTGCAGCCAATCTTCTTGAAACGAAAGTAATCCAGGTCGGTAGTTTGACCGTGACAGCCGGATTATTGGTTTTTCCTATTTCTTATATTATAAATGACTGTATCGCCGAGGTTTGGGGATTCAAGAAAGCGCGCCTTATCATTTGGAGTGGTTTTGCTATGAACTTCTTTGTGGTTGCTCTTGGGTTGATAGCTGTTGCTATTCCTGCTGCTCCTTTTTGGGAAGGTGAAGAGCATTTTGATTTTGTGTTCGGTATGGCTCCACGTATTGTGGCTGCCAGTCTGATGGCCTTTTTGGTAGGCTCGTTTCTCAATGCGTATGTGATGAGTAAAATGAAAGTAGCCAGTCAGGGACGTAACTTTTCAGCCCGTGCCATTTGGTCGACTGTGGTGGGTGAGACTGCCGATTCATTGATTTTCTTCCCGGTAGCTTTTGGAGGTGTCATTGCCTGGAAAGAACTGCTTATCATGATGGGGATTCAGATTGTACTGAAATCCTTGTATGAGGTGATAATCCTCCCGGTAACGATCCGTGTGGTGAAAGCAATCAAGAAAATAGACGGTAGTGATGTTTACGACACCGATATCTCTTATAATGTATTGAAAGTCAAAGATATTTAATATAGAATATGAATAGAGAAGCAGCATTAGTTGTGTTTAGTGGTGGGCAGGATTCTACCACTTGCCTGTTTTGGGCAAAACGCAATTTTAAGAAAGTATATGCCTTGAGTTTTCTGTATGGTCAGAAGCATCAGAAAGAAGTGGAACTTGCGCGGGAGATAGCCCGGAAAGCGGAAGTGGAATTTGATGTGATGGATGTTTCCTTCATCGGACAGCTAGGCCATAATTCATTGACCGATACCACCATGGTGATGGATCAGGAAAAGCCGGCAGATAGTGTTCCCAATACATTTGTTCCGGGACGTAACCTGTTCTTTTTGAGTATTGCGGCTGTGTATGCCCGTGAACGTGGTATTAATCATTTGGTAACGGGAGTTTCCCAAACGGATTTCAGCGGTTATCCCGATTGTAGGGATGCGTTTATCAAGTCTCTCAATGTGACTCTCAATTTGGCTATGGATGAACAGTTTGTAATTCATACTCCTTTGATGTGGATTGATAAAGCAGAGACATGGGCGTTGGCCGACAAACTGGGAGTACTGGAACTGATTCGCACCGAGACTTTGACATGTTATAATGGTGTTCAAGGAGATGGCTGCGGACATTGCCCGGCTTGTACGTTACGCCGGGAAGGATTGGAGAAGTATTTAAAAAGTAAGAATCAATAATATCTCTACATAGAGATTAAAATGCATTTTCTTGCTGTCGTCTGTCACATTGTTGTTGTTAAACGGTTGATTATAAAATAAATAGTTTGTGACAGCAAGTGGTGACAGCAACAAAATTTGATATTTTGCCGTCACATCTATTGTCACTGGTAAGTTTCAACTAATAGAAGATAGTAGCTTCTGCCTGGAATGTATTGGCTTAGTTTAGTTTCAGCAGCTTGAAACTAAAGTTCCAACGGTAGGAAACTAGAGTTTCAACGGTGGGAAACTAGAGTTTCAACGGTGGGAAACTAAAGTTTTTGTTACTTGAAACTATTAGTTCCAAGGCGTGAAACACTTGGTTCCTCGGTGTGAAACACTTTGTTTCTCTACGGGAAACTCTTTGTTTCAGGTAATGAAACAAACTGTAACAAGTAAGCTGCGGATAAAGCAACCGTGGGTTAAGAGTTGATGGTGATAGGTGATAGATGCGGTGATAGGTTGTAAAACGAATCTTTCACCACTGAAACATCGATGAATAGAGTGTTTAAGATTGGTCGGTGATAGGTGAAAGAGGAAATGTGTTTTTTTATCTAGAATAGGGGTTGTAGTTAACGAGTACAATGACAGAATTAAAAGACCAACTTTCTTTATTAGGAAGAAAGACCGAGTATAAGCAAGATTATGCTCCTGAAGTATTGGAAGCTTTTGATAATAAGCATCCTGAAAATGACTATTGGGTACGTTTTAACTGCCCGGAATTTACAAGTCTGTGTCCTATCACAGGGCAACCGGATTTTGCTGAAATACGTATCAGCTACATTCCTGATATAAAAATGGTAGAAAGTAAGAGTTTGAAACTCTATCTTTTCAGTTTCCGCAGTCATGGTGCTTTTCATGAGGACTGCGTAAATATCATTATGAAGGATCTTATAAAATTAATGAATCCCAAATATATTGAAGTAACAGGTATCTTTACTCCTCGTGGCGGTATTTCTATCTATCCATACGCCAATTACGGTCGTCCGGGAACAAAATTCGAGCAGATGGCGGAACATCGTTTGATGAATCGGGAGTAAATGAATCGGGAATAATAGTAAAGATATAAAAACTCATTAGCTAAAAATATCGAATATGACTCATCATGTGCCCGCTGATTTGCAAAGCTATGTTTGCCAAAGTATTATCCCTCAATATGCCAACTTTGATAAAGCGCATCAAATCGATCATGTAGAAAAGGTGATTGAGGAAAGTCTGAAATTAGCGATGCATTATGAAGTCGATTATTCGATGGTTTACATCATTGCTGCTTATCATGACCTGGGGTTGTATGAAGGACGTGAATTTCATCATATAGCCTCTGGTAAAGTTTTGTTAGCTGATGAAACTTTACGTCGTTGGTTTACCGAAGAACAACTGTTACAAATGAAAGAAGCGATAGAAGATCATCGGGCTTCCAACAAACAGGCTCCCAGAACAATCTATGGAATGATTGTAGCCGAGGCTGACCGAATTATAGATCCCGAAATAACTTTGCGTCGTACCGTTCAATATGGATTATCCCATTATCCGGAAATGGATAAAGAGGGGCAATATGCCCGCTTCCGGAAACATCTTACTGATAAATATGCAGAAGGAGGGTATCTGAAACTATGGATACCCCAATCGGATAATGCAGGTCGGTTGGCGGAACTTCGAAATTTGATTGCTAATGAGGACGAACTGATTAAGGTATTTGATAAGTTGTATTCAGATGAATTAGAATAGACTATCCTGATATTTTTTTACTTTTATATTTATCGGGTTGTAGTTTACAAAGAAACTATTTATTTCAGAGTAGCCAAAATAGGCTACTCCTTTTAACACTATATTGAGAATACTTTATTCGTGATGATACGGCCCTCCATTCAATATCGTCATTGCCCGATAAATCTGCTCAACGAATATCAACCGAATCATTTGATGAGAAAAAGTCATCTTCGACATTGAAATCTTTTCGTGTGCTGCCTGATACACTTTTTCTGAAAAGCCATAAGGACCTCCGATAATAAAAACGAGCCGTTTATTCACCGTATTCATTTTCCGTTTCATATATTCGGCAAACTCAAGAGAGCGCATTTCTTTTCCGTGTTCATCGAGCAGCACCACGACGTCACCCGGTTGAAGAGCTTTCAGTATCAGTTCTCCTTCCTTTTCTTTCTGTACTTCCATTGAAAGACTCTTCGTGTTTTTCAGTTCAGGAATCACTTCCATATCAAAAGTGATATAGCGTTTGGTGCGCTGGATATAGTCGTTGATGGCAGTGATATAGTGTTGTTCTACGGTTCGTCCTACGACGAGCAGGGTTGTTTTCATACGTCTATAATTCTGATTATTGCACAAAAATAGGCATTTTTTATGTTATTCTGCAATTAATGCTTACCTTTGCCTATCATTAGTTGAAAGTTTAAGCCTTTAAACTTCAACTTAAAAGCTTGTAATTATGAAAAAACGAGTGCTCGTAGGAATGACCGCATTGCTTCTTTCCCTCTCGTTGCTAATGGCGCAAGAGATACCGGCAGGAGTGATTACGGCATTTAAAAGAGGAAGCTCGCAAGAGCTAAGTAAGTATATGGGGGACAAGGTAAACCTGGTGCTCCAAGGTCGCTCGACAAACGTTGACAAACAGAAAGCAACAGCTGCGATGCAGGAATTCTTTACGGAGAATAAAGTCAGCGGATTTAATGTGAACCATCAGGGAAAACGGGACGAATCAAGTTTCGTTATCGGCACGTTGGCTACTACTAATGGGAACTTTCGTGTGAACTGCTTCCTGAAGAAAGTGCAGAATCAATATTTAATACATCAAATAAGAATTGACAAGATCAATGAATAAGGAAAAAGAACTGATCGACAAGTTGATCGATCTTGCTTTTGCAGAAGATATAGGTGATGGCGATCATACCACCCTTTCATGTATTCCCGCTACGGCAATGGGAAAATCAAAATTGCTTATCAAAGAAGCCGGTGTACTGGCAGGTATCGAAGTTGCCAAAGAAATCTTCAATCGCTTCGACCCCACTATGAAAGTGGAAGTGTTTATCAACGACGGAACAGAAGTGAAACCGGGCGACGTAGCAATGGTAGTGGAAGGAAAAGTGCAATCTTTGCTTCAGACCGAACGCCTGATGTTGAACGTGATGCAGCGTATGAGCGGCATCGCAACCATGACCCGCAAATACGCAAAGGTATTGGAAGGAACAAATACCCGTGTGCTCGACACCCGTAAGACAACTCCCGGTATGCGCATCCTCGAAAAAATGGCAGTGAAAATCGGTGGTGGAGTAAACCATCGTATTGGTTTGTTCGACATGATTCTTCTGAAAGACAACCACGTAGACTTTGCCGGAGGTATTGACAAAGCCATCACTCGCGCCAAAGAATATTGCAAGGAAAAAGGCAAAGACCTGAAAATAGAAATAGAAGTCCGCAGCTTCGACGAACTGCAACAAGTTCTTGACCTCGGCGGAGTGGATCGTATCATGTTTGATAACTTCACTCCCGAGATGACTAAGAAAGCAGTGGAGATGGTAGCAGGCAAATACGAAACCGAATCTTCGGGCGGCATTACCTTTGATACCCTCCGTGACTATGCCGAATGTGGCGTAGACTTCATCTCGGTAGGGGCTTTGACTCATTCAGTGAAAGGACTGGATATGAGTTTCAAAGCGTGCTGATTTTTTTTCACCACAGAGGACGCAGGGTACACAGAGGAACAATGATAGGAAATTCTTCCTATAAAGTAAGTTTAAAATCTCTGTGTACCCTGCGTCCTCTGTGGTGAACTCTCTTCTGTTCTTTAACTTCTTTTAGCAATATTCCTTGCAGCATTCCTCAAACTCTTGCGTCTAATGAGTAAAACGACGCAGACATACGTTCGATTTTAAAAAAAGTAATTGACTTTGGAAAACGAGATAGAACTGATAAAGGGCTGTCGGGCAGGAAAGGATTCAGCCCGAAGGGAACTTTACACCCTCTATTCCAAACAGATGCTGGCGGTATGTTTCCGCTATACGGGCGATATGGATGCGGCGCACGATGTACTGCATGACGGTTTCATCAAGATTTTTACCAACTTCTCGTTCCGGGGCGAGTCTTCGCTTTGTACATGGATCACCCGGGTGATGGTCACTCAATCACTCGATTTCCTGCGGCGGGAGAAACGAGTCAGCCAGTTGGTAGTGCATGAAGAGCAGCTTCCCGATATACCGGATATATCGGACTCGGGAGGAGGGGCTGGAATCTCCGAAGAGCAATTGATGGCTTTTATTGCCGAATTGCCGGATGGTTGCCGAACCGTTTTCAACCTTTATGTGTTTGAAGAGAAATCGCACAAGGAGATAGCCAAGATGCTTCACATTAAAGAACATTCGTCTACTTCGCAGTTGCACCGGGCCAAGTATTTGTTAGCAAAAAGAATTAAAGAGTATAGGAATCATGAAGAAAGAAAATGATGAAATAACCGATCTGTTTCGCACGCGTCTCGCTGATGCAGGGATGAGTGTACGGGATGGCTTTTGGGAAGAGCTCTCGCAGGAAATACCTGTGGCTTGCCAGCATCGTCGTCGGATTCTGCTCTTCCGTGTGGCGGCTGCGGCATCTGTATTGCTCGTTTTGGCGGCCTCGTCGGCTACTTTCTTGTATTTCTCTCCCAAAGAAGAAATGGAAGAAGCATTTACAAAGATAGCCGTGACAAATGGAGGGCAGATGGATGGAGATGGAATACGCGTCAATCAGTTACCGTTGCCGGTAGAACCGGTGTTGCCGAAACCGGCTCCAAAGTCTTACGGTATGCTGTCACAATACACGGAGGAAGAAGATTCGCTTTCTATCACTTTCTCCATGTCGTTTTCTTTTTCCGCCACTACTTCTACGGGAAATGGCAACCGATATGGTAATCAAGGGAATAACGGCTTTTGGCAGGCAACAAACGGTGATACGGAATCATCTGTTGCTCCGGAAGAACAATCGAATGTGAATGTGGCTCAACCCGAAGCGGTGAAAAAGCATCGCTGGGCGATGAAAGTTCAGGTAGGCACGGCGCTTCCGGCTGATAATGGCACTTATAAAATGCCGGTTTCCGCAGGGGTAACGGTAGAGCGTAAACTAAACGAATCTCTCGGAATAGAAACCGGATTACTTTATTCAAACCTTCGTTCGGCGGGACAGCATTTGCACTATCTGGGTATTCCCGTTAAAGTAAATGTAACCCTGGTGGATACGAAGAAAATAGACCTTTACGCCACCGTAGGAGGAATAGCCGATAAATGTATCGCCGGCGCGCCGGACAACAGTTTTAAAGAAGAACCTATCCAACTGGCAGTGACTGCCGGCATTGGAATCAATTATAAGATTAATGACCGACTTGCTGTTTTTGCCGAACCCGGAGTTTCGCATCATTTCAAAACAGATTCGAAACTGGCTACGGTACGAACGAAACGGCCGACTAATTTTAATTTACTTTGCGGACTTCGCATGACGTATTAACCCTTATGAAAATGAAAAAAACACTACTAATGCTGTGGATGGCTGTTTGCCTGATCGTATCTTTTACAGGATGCACCAGCGAAGAAATGGATTATAACAATCCGGATGTTGCCCTTTTTGTGAAACAATTGAAGTCGGGTACGTACAAGATGAAAAATGATAAAGGGGTGGTGGAGGTCCCTCATTTTACGGAAGAGGACATCCCCGAACTTTTAAAATATGCAGAAGATCTGACCATTATTCCTTCTTTTCCGTCGGTTTATAATATGAACAACGGTAAGATTCGGTTGGGCGAGTGTATGCTTTGGGTGATTGAGTCTATCCGCCAGGGCACACCGCCGTCATTAGGTTGCAAAATGGTATTGGCGAATGCCGAAAATTATGAAGCAATCTATTTTCTGACTGATGAGGAGGTGCTCGATGCAGCCGCTTGTTATCGTAGTTGGTGGGAAGAGCGCCAATATCCGAAAACAAGATGGACGATCGATCCGTGCTACGATGAGCCGCTTTGTGGATCGGGTTATCGTTGGTGGTAACAAAGGAGGAGCTTTCGGAAAGTAAAAAATAGGAAACATTCATGTGGGAACGTTTGTTTGTATCAGTAGTCTTATGCTGCTGACAGGGGATTACTACGCTCAAAAGACCGCTTCTCGTAGGAGAATATAGGTGGTAACGTAAGGGAGAAACGTATGTGCATTAGTGTATATGAAGTGCTCCAAAATAACAGGTAATGAAAGAGGATAGAGGATGGATAGATTGAAACGGTTTATTGCAACGATGGTACTGTGCCTGACGGCTTTATTTGCATATTCGCAAGTATGGACGGCGCAAGACTCTTTGCATTTGAAGAAATTGCTGGAGAGTGACCAGGAGTTGCATTTGAATATGGATGCTGTAAAGTCGATTGATTTCGGAACTGCGGTTGGTACTCCCCGAATGTCGGAGGAGAAAAGCTGGATGATGCCTGATGAATCGCTTCCTGAAGCATTGCCTAAACCGAAAGTGGTGTTGAGTTTGATGCCATATAAAGCGAATACCCGTTATAACTGGGACCCTATCTATCAGAAGAAGATAAAGATTGATAAAAACACTTGGCGGGGAGATCCTTTCTATGAGATACGCCATCAAAGATCCTACTCGAACTGGGCACGTAATCCGATGGCGAAAGGGGTGCGTAAATCTTTGGATGAGATACAGGCGAGTGGAGTACGTTTCCGACAGTTGAGCGAACGTGCCAATGGAATGATGGTGAACACGGTAGTGATGGACGCACCTATTCCCTTGTTTGGTGGAAGTGGGGTATATATCAATGGCGGAACGGTCGGCGGACTTGACCTGATGGCTGTCTTTACCAAAGAGTTCTGGAATAAGAAAGGCAGAGATAACCGCGCCCGCACATTGGAGGTTTTGAGAACTTATGGAGATTCTACAACTGTGTTGATAAATAAACCGATCGAACAGATTGCACGCTGAAGACGTTATAATGATGTGTTGATGTAACAATGTGTAATGTACTGACTTGAGAGTGTTTGTAATTGAATAATTAGTATATTTGTGTATTGTTATGTTGGCGCTTGTTATATAACTCTGTCGTTTTCATTGGTATTTTGGCATATTAAAACATAGATAAATAATTAATTATGAATAGAATTACTTCCCTTCTGGGTATTCAATATCCTATTATTCAAGGTGGTATGGTGTGGTGTAGCGGTTGGCGTCTTGCTTCTGCCGTGAGCAATGCCGGCGGATTGGGATTGATCGGTGTCGGTTCTATGCATCCGGACACTTTACGTGAACATATCCGTAAATGTAATGCGGCCACAAAATTTCCCTTTGGAGTGAATATCCCTTTGATGTATCCCCAAATAGAAGAGATTATGAATATTGTAGTGGAAGAGGGAGTGAAGAGTGTTTTTACCTCTGCCGGAAATCCGAAAACGTGGACCGGATGGTTGAAGGAGCGTGGAATAACAGTTGTTCATGTCGTTTCATCTTCTCGTTTTGCTATGAAATGTGAAGAAGCCGGGGTGGATGCAGTAGTAGCTGAAGGTTTCGAAGCCGGAGGGCATAATGGACGGGAGGAAACAACGACTTTCTGTTTGATTCCTGCTGTGCATGAGGCTACCACATTGCCTTTGATAGCCGCGGGAGGTATTGGTACAGGAGAAGGAATACTGGCTGCTATGGTGTTGGGGGCGGAAGGTGTGCAAATAGGAACACGTTTTGCGCTGACTGAAGAGAGTTCTGCGAGTCCGGTATTTAAAGATTATTGTTTGAGTCTCGGTGAAGGGGATACTAAGTTGTTGTTGAAAAAGCTGGCTCCGACACGATTGGTAAAGAATGCTTTTCGTGAAGCGGTGGAGAAGGCTGAAGATAGTGGTGCTACTTCCGAGGAACTAAGAACTTTGCTCGGACGCGGACGTGCTAAGAAAGGTATCTTCGAAGGTGACTTGGAAGAAGGTGAACTGGAAATAGGTCAGGTCTCGGCAATAATATCCCGTCGACAGTCGGTGGCAGAGGTGATGAATGAATTGGTTGAATCTTATCGGCAAGCTGTGGAGAAAAAATATTTGTTTGAACGATAAATGATAATTTTGCGGAGTGCCCTGAAAGGGCTTAATTATATAGCGTAGGGCAACGCCCTACGTAAAAACGACAATCTGAATTTGCGCCCTGAAAGGGCATAATTGT
>NZ_QTMZ01000061.1:0-24742 GCF_003602935.1 Bacteroides sp. AM54-2NS | reverse complement strand
AAGACTTTATTTATTATTAGATATACAAGAGTATTGCCATTAAATAAGTTTTGAGAAGAGAAGGGAACTATTGATTATTAAACAATTAGCACTCGTGCGTTTTCCCTGTCCAGTGCATGAACTTTATTACCATGCTGTTTCAAAGCAGTTATTTGTGGGAAACTATAAAGAGGGAATACTTATATATGACATGGGGGGAACAGGAAAAATCATCTCTTGTCAATTCCCCAATCATGTAGAGATTAACCAGATTGCTGCTTTAAACGCTCATGAACTTCTAGTGGCTACTGGGGGAAGAGGTGTATATAAGCTGGATGTGAATACATACATGAGTGAACCCTATATAACAGCTGATTATGGCAGTTATAACGGGATGAATGGAAATAATATTAATGATGTCTATGTGGATGAAGAAGATCGCATCTGGCTCGCAAATTATCCCACCGGCATTACAATCCGTAACAACCGTTATGGAAGTTATGACCTGATAAGACATTCTCTTGGTAATACCCGGTCACTGGTGAACGATCAGGTTCATGATGTGGTGGAGGATAGTGACGGTGACCTCTGGTTTGTAACCAGTAACGGTATCAGTTTCTATCAGACTGATACAAAAGAATGGCGTTCCTTCTTTAGTTCCTTTGATCCGGTACCGAATGATGAGAATCACATTTTTTTAGCGCTGTGTGAAGTCTCTCCCGGTGTAATGTGGGCTGGTGGTTATACATCGGGTATTTACAAGATAGAGAAGAAGAAAGGGTTTAAGGTAACTTATCTTTCTCCTGCTGCCATTGCAGGAGTACGTCCCGATCAATATATTTATGACATTAAAAAAGATTCGGGAGGTGATATCTGGTCCGGTGGATATTATCATCTGAAGCGTATCAATCTTGATACTAAAAATGTACGTTTATATCCGGGAGTAAGTTCTATTACTACCATTCAGGAGAAGGATGACCGGCTGATGTGGATTGGTACGCGAATGGGACTCTACCTGCTTGATAAAGAATCCGGAATTTACCGGTATATTGATCTGCCTGTTGAATCTCCCTATATATGTGCATTATACCAGAGAGAAGACGGTATCTTGTATATCGGTACCCGTGGAGCCGGACTCCTTGTTTATGACATTAATAAGAAAAAGTTTATCCATCAATATCGTACTGATAACTGTGCGTTGATTTCCGACAATATTTATACAATTCTTCCGCGTCAGGACGAGAGTCTTCTGATGGGTACGGAGACCGGTATTACAATCTATTCTCCCCAGAAACATTCTTTTCGTAACTGGACACGTGAACAAGGATTGATGAGTGTCAGTTTTAATGCAGGTTCTGCCACGACCTGCAATAAAAGCATGCTTGTTTTCGGTGGTAATGATGGTGCTGTTAAATTTCCGACAGACATACAGATACCGGAACCGCATTATTCACGTTTGTTGCTGCGCGATTTTATGATAGCTTATCATCCCGTTTACCCGGGTGATGACGGATCTCCTTTGAAAAAGGACATTGACGAAACTGACCGGCTGGAACTAGCCTACGGACAAAATACTTTTTCCCTTGATGTAGCTTCCATTAATTATGATTATCCTTCCAACATTCTTTATTCATGGAAGATTGACGGTTATCATAAAGAGTGGAGCCGTCCGAGTCAGGATAACCGGATTCTTGTCAGAAATCTGCCTCCTGGCAGTTATACGTTGCAAATTCGCGCCATATCCAATGAAGAGAAGTATAAGACCTATGAGACTAGGAACATTCAGATTGTTATAACCCCTCCAGTATGGGCCAGTTTGTGGGCTATGGTGGGATATGCAATTCTGTTGGTATTGGTTATGATTATCATCTTTCGTATCATCATGTTGCAAAAGCAGAAGAAAGTGTCGGATGAGAAGACACGGTTCTTCATTAATACGGCTCATGACATACGTACGCCGCTTACGTTGATAAAAGCTCCGCTGGAGGAAGTCATAGAAAATCGTATGGTGACCGAACAGGCGTTACCCCATATGAATATGGCTCTTAAGAATGTAAATACATTGCTTCAGCTGACAACGAACTTGATAAATTTCGAACGGATAGATGTCTATTCATCCACTCTTTATGTTTCCGAGTATGAGCTGAATACTTTTATGAATGATGTTTGTGCTGCTTTTCGCAAATATGCTGAAATGAAACATGTCAGGTTTGTTTATGAAAGCAATTTTGACTATCTGAATGTGTGGTTTGATAGTGACAAGATGGGATCTATTCTGAAAAATATCTTGTCGAATGCATTGAAGTATACACCTGAAGAAGGTAGTGTCTGCATTTCCGCTTGTGAGGAAGGAAACACGTGGAGCATTGAGGTGAAAGATACGGGAATTGGTATTCCTTCGTGCGAACAGAAGAAATTGTTCAGGAACTGTTTTAGAGGTAGCAATGTTGTCAATCTAAAAGTGACAGGTAGCGGAATAGGGCTGATGTTGGTATACAAACTAGTCAAATTACATAAAGGCAAGATTCAGATTCAGAGCAATGAACAACAAGGCACTTGTGTACGAGTTACTTTCCCGAAAGGAAATAGCCATCTTCATAAAGCTAAATTTATTTCTCCCAAGCTGCCGGATGAACGTCCGGAGACTATCATACCGGGTAGTATTTCTGATTTGCCGGCTATGGAAATATCCCAGATAAACAGTTCCTTACAACGGATCCTGATAGTGGAGGATAATGATGATTTGCGCAATTATCTGGTGGATATGCTGAAGACGAGTTATAATATTCAGGCTTGTCCGAATGGAAAGGATGCACTTATCATAATCAGGGAATTTAATCCGGATCTTGTTATATCCGATATAATGATGCCTGAAATGAGCGGAGATGAACTTTGTTCAGCGATAAAAGGGGATCTTGAGATGTCTCATATTCCGGTCGTTTTGCTGACAGCATTGGGAGACGAGAAGAATATGCTAGAAGGGCTGGAAATCGGAGCGGATGCTTATATCACCAAGCCTTTCAGTGTAGGAATACTCAAGGCAACGATTAAGAATTTGCTGGCGAATCGTGCTTTGCTCCGTCAGGTTTATAATAGTATCGAAGAGGAAGAACAGAAATTTGCGGTTAATTGTACTAATACTCTGGACTGGAAATTTATTGCTTCGGTCAAGGAATGTATAGAGAAGAACATGAGTGATCCGGATTTTAATGTAGAAATGCTTAGCAGTCGCCATCACATGAGCCGTACGAGTTTCTTTAATAAATTAAAGGTCTTGACAGGTTATGCTCCGGCTGATTATATCCGGATGATACGTTTGCAACATGCTGCACAATTGCTAAAGCAGGGCGAATATACAATAGCGGAAATTACCGATAGGGTCGGGTTCTCGGATGCGAAATATTTCCGTGAGGTATTTAAAAAGTATTATGGTGTAAGTCCGAGCAAATATGGAGATTCGGAAAATACAGAACCTTGTCCGGCAAGCAATTTAAAAAATGAGAAATAGTAGGCAGCGTATATAAACATTGTTCTATGCCCGGTTGTTATGTTTGGCAAACAAATATATATTCTGCCGGATGAGAGCAATATTGATATTTTTAGCTGGTCTGCTTTTCCCTATAACTTTTTTATTCGGGCAAAGTGCAATTCAGAAATATGCAGGAACGGCTATGCCGTATCCTTTGATAAAGAATCTGCCTGTTTTGAACCATGATGGTATGGTTCCTTTTTATATCAATCATTTAGGAAGGCACGGAGCACGGTTCCCGACTTCGGGAAAAGCATTAGAGAAGGTTAGAAATGTGCTTATATTGGCGGAGCAGGAAAACAGATTGACTGTAAAAGGTCAGGAACTGCTTGCTACGGTATTACGGCTGTCCGAAGCTTTCGAAGGACGATGGGGAGAATTGTCGGCAGTAGGAGAGCAGGAACAAAAGGGAATAGCAGAGCGTATGCTATTGCGTTATCCTGAAATATTTGTAGATTCGGCGCGAATTGAAGCGATAGCTTCCTATATTCCTCGTTGTATTAGTAGTATGGATGCTTTTCTTTCTGGTATGGAAAAACAGGATTCCTCATTGGTAATAAAGAAAAGTGCAGGAAAGCAATATAACCCACTTCTTCGTTTTTTTGATTTGAACAAGCCTTATGTTTATTATAAAGAGAAAGGTGACTGGATTTCTTTGTATGAATCATTTGTGCAAGATAAGATAGTTTTTACACCTGTCATGAAAAGGATTTTTCTCACCTCAGGACAAGAAACAGAACAGGAAAAACGGGAGTTTGTCATGGCTTTGTTCTCAATAGCAGCTATACTTCCTGATACAGGCTTATCTTTTAATATGAAAGGTATTCTCAATGATAAAGAATGGTATGGTTATTGGCAAACACAAAACTTGCGGCAATATCTGACTAAAAGTGCAGCACCAGTTGGAAATATGTTGCCGGTTGCAATTGCATGGCCGTTACTTTCAGAGTTTATTCAAACGACAGAGCAGGCAATTAACGGGCAATCGGACAATCGGGTGGATCTTCGTTTTGCGCATGCAGAAACTGTCATTCCTTTTGTAGCATTGATGGGTATAGGAAAAACGGATATACAGATAGCATCACCTGATTCCGTATCCATTTATTGGAAAGATTATGAAATTGCTCCGATGGCAGCTAATGTGCAATGGGTGTTTTATCGTGATAAGAACTGTCAAGTCTGGGTCAAAATACTTTTGAATGAGCAAGAAGTAACCATTCCGGTGGTCACATCCTTTTTCCCATATTATCGGTGGGAAGAAGTCTGCCACTATCTGAAACAACGGATAGCAATATCAAAAGAGATTCTTTCCAGGTTTTCAAGTAAGACTGATTAGCAAAAAAGCCCTGTAAGAATGATTGCTTCTCACAGGGCTTATTTGTATGGAAAGAGTATTTTTTATAATAATTTGTTGGAGCCAAGTATAATCAACATGGTATATCCCAATATCAGTCCGATGATTCCCATGATTATTCCGACTTTTTCCATATCCTTTTGCTGAATCATGCCTGTGGCATGTGCCAATGCGTTGGGAGGAGTACTGATAGGCAATATCATTGCTAATGATGAACCGATTGCCACTCCAATCAATAAAGTCTCTACTCCACCTAAGGAAGATAGGTTCTCACGCATGCTGCTTCCTGCAATGGCTAGGATGGGGACGAGCAATGCTGCCGTAGCTGTATGTGAGATGAAATTAGCCATAGCATAACAAATAAGTCCGGAGCCGACAATCATTAATACAGGAGGCCATGTGTTGAATGGGATAGCTTCAATCATATGTTTCGCCAGTCCGGTTTCTTGTAAAGCAACGCCCAGGGCGAAGCCGCCGGCTACCATCCAGAGTACGCTCCAACTGATTTCTTCCAGATCGCGTTTGGTGATGACTCCCGTTATACAGAAAACGGCTACCGGAATCATAGCTACTACATTAGAGTTTACTCCCGTCACCTTGTCAAACATCCAAAGTATGACTGTGATAGCAAAAGTGATATAAACCACAATGGAACGCCAGTCTTTTTTGGCTTCACCTTCAATTTGTAATTCAATATTTTTTTGTTTAAAGGGAAACAATCGTAAAAGTATGAACCAAGCGATAAACAATACAATAATAGTATAGGGTAACATAAAACTCATCCATTCTCCGAAACCGATATTCAGGTTCAGTCCCTCCGGATCATTCAGGTATTTTAAGGCAATTGCGTTGGGCGGTGTGCCGATAGGAGTTCCCATGCCACCCACATTAGCAGCTACAGGAATAGCCATAGCCAGACCTATTTTTCCTTTACCGTCTGCCGGAAGTGCTTTTAATACAGGAGTTAGGAAAGTGAGCATCATGGCAGCTGTAGCCGTGTTGCTAAGGAACATTGAAAATGCAGCTGTAACAAGAATGAATCCTAATAGTACATAGCGTGATTGGGTTCCGAAAGGTCTTAGCATGACGCGTGCCAACAATACGTCCAATCCGCTTTTGGTTGCTGCGATGGCAAGTATGAACCCACCAATAAATAACATAATGATTGGATCGGCAAAGCAATGCATAATGGACTTATATTTGACTGTCTGTCCCAATTCTTCTGTCGAGATTCCTTGAGTAAGGAACCATAAGCTGCTGTCGGAAACGGTGAGTAACAATAAAACGACAATCAATACAGAAGTGGTCCATGCAGGGACAGCCTCGAATACCCACATCAGTGTGGCAAAAATAAAGATAGAAATAAGTCTTTGTTCTATAACTGTTAACCCTTCTATACCAAATGTGTCAATAGGGAGGAGCCATAAAATAAGGGAAAGGGTAATAGCTACGGTTAGCTTTATGCATCTGGCCACTGTCTGATTTTTTGCCAACCGTTTGGCTTTCTTTAAGTCCTGATAAGCTTCCACTAGATGGAAGCCGTGAAAAATCTTGTACATAATACTAGTTTAAGATAAAATTAAAAAACGGTGCAAAAATAACTTTTTATTCTATATCTCGTAAATCAACGAGAGAAGTTTTTTATAATTCTTTTGGATTGTGATGTCCTTGAAGATATTAATATGGATATTAGGTAGTCTGCTGCAATTTCTCTAAATTTGTGCCATTAACTCGACTAATACATTCATGGAGCACACTGAAACTTTAATAGTAGAGCAGTTGAAGATAGGCAACGAAGACGCCTATCAATACATCTATGACCGTCACTATGCTCTGCTGTGTCATGTCGCAAGTGGCTATGTAAAAGATCAATTCCTCGCGGAAACCATTGTCGGGGATACTATTTTTCATTTATGGGAGATTCGTGAAACGTTAGAGATTTCCGTTTCTATCCGTAGCTATTTGGTGAGAGCCGTCCGTAATCGTTGTATCAACTATCTGAATTCTGAATGGGAAAAGCGTGAGATCGCGTTTTCATCTCTAATGCCTGATGAGATAACAGACGATAAAATGACGATCTCCGATTCGCATCCGTTGGGGGCATTGTTGGAGCGTGAACTGGAAGAGGAAATATATAAAGCCATTGATAAATTGCCGAATGAATGTCGTCGCGTATTCGATAAAAGTCGTTTTGAAGGAAAATCATACGAAGAAATTTCTCAAGAGTTAGGCATCTCTGTCAATACGGTTAAATATCATATAAAGAATGCATTAGCATCTTTACAAATGAATCTAAGTAAATATCTGATTACTCTACTTTTATTTTTTTTCGGGTAAAAACGAAAAAAAGTCATTTTTAGACTACCCTCAATTAAAAAACTACTGTCTCCTTTATAGAACGCAGAAAAATGGAAGAAGAAAAGAAACATATTGATGAATTGATTGCAACCTATCTGACGGAAGGTTTGGACAAAAATGCTTTAGCCGAACTGAAAGCATGGATAGCTGCATTACCTGAAAATAAGAATTACTTTATTCAGCAGCGGGAAGTCTGGTTTTCTGCTGTCAGTCGTGAAGCTGCGTCGAAATACAATAAAGATAAAGCGTTCGATACATTTAAGAAACGTATCGGAAATCGGAAGGAAATAGAAAAAACTTCTCATCATGGATTCCGGTTGTCAATGTTGTGGCGTTATGCAGCGATTATTGCAGTCATACTTGCAGTCGGCTGCTTCTCTTATTGGCAGGGAGGAGTGAACGTAAAAGACACATTCGCGGATATATCCGTAGAAGCTCCTTTAGGATCGAGGACAAAGCTTTATTTGCCGGATGGTACATTAGTTTGGCTGAATGCCGGTTCACGAATGACTTACTCACAAGGTTTCGGAGTCGATAATCGTATGATCGAACTGGAAGGTGAGGGATATTTTGAAGTCCGGCGGAATGAGAAACTCCCTTTCTTTGTAAAGACTAAGGATTTACAATTGCAAGTACTGGGAACAAAATTTAATTTTCGCGATTACCCGGAGGATCATGAAGTCGTAGTATCTTTATTGGAAGGGAAAGTAGAACTGAATAATTTACTGAAAAAAGAAAAAGAAGCAATTCTTGCGCCTGATGAGAGAGCAATATTGAATAAAACGAACGGACGGATGACAGTAGAAACAGTTACAGCCTCTAATGCTTCGCAATGGACGGACGGTTATCTGTTTTTTGATGAAGAGCTTCTGCCGGACATCGTGAAAGAATTGGAACGTAGCTACAATGTTACTATTCGCATCGCCAATGATTCTTTAAATACCTTCCGGTTCTACGGTAATTTTGTCCGTCGGGAGCAAAGTATTCAGGAAGTATTGGATGCGTTGGCATCTACGGAGAAAATACAATATAAGATTGAAGAACGCAATATAACTATCTATTAACCGGTTACCAGAGATTTATAATACTATGATTGTTTAACCTTAGAAATTGAAGAATATGAAGGAAGAAAATAATACTGAATAGTCTTTAGTGAATGAATAAGGAGAGAAAAATAAAAACCGGAAGATCTCGAACATCTTCCGGCTCCTGAATCTCTTCTTCAACAACTTTCAAACGTGAGCATGTTTTCAAAAGAGATAATGCAAAGTTAGCAAAATACATCTCTTTTAAAACGAGTTATTCAAGTTTTAATTAAATAATTTGTTTATTTTATGAATTACAGGAAGAAGGCCATATTAATGGTCGTGGCTCTCTTTTGCCTTAACATAGCAATGCTAGCCCAGGCCGTTTCATTGAAAATGAATAATGTTTCAGTGAAAGAAGCAATGACGCAATTGAAGAATAAAAGCGGATATTCTTTCGTATATAAAGTGGGAGATCTGGATACAAAGAAAATTGTGAGTGTAAAGGCAAAGCAGTTGAATGAGGCTATCGATCAGATATTGTACGGGCAAGATGTTGTTTATGAGGTAAAAGGTAAAAACATTGTTGTCCAAAAAGGGCAACGGCAGAATACCTCTAAAGACACTAAAAAACGTAAAATCACAGGTGTGGTGAATGATGCCAATGGTGAACCGATCATCGGTGCTACCATCAAGGAAAAAGGAACGGCTAACGGAACCGCATCTGATTTGAATGCGAAGTTCTCGTTGGAAGTATCACCGGGAGCCGTATTAGAGATTTCCTATATTGGTTATCAGACACAGGAAGTAAAAGTGGGAGACCGGACCTCTTTATCCGTGACCTTGGCTGAAAATCAGCAAATTTTAGATGAGGTGGTAGTGGTGGGCTATGGTACGACTTCCCGCAAGAATCTGACTACTTCTATTGCTACAGTAAAAACAGAAAAAATATCGAAAGCAGCTACCAGTAATATTTCCGGAATGTTGTTGGGGCGTGCTGCCGGTTTGCAGGCAACCGTATCCAGTCCCCAGCCGGGGGGAGGCATCAATATCTCCATTCGTGGAGGTGGTACACCGATTTATGTGGTAGATGGAGTGGTTATGCCTAGCGGCTCTTTTGAAGTCGGTACGGGGAGCACATCACTTCCTTCCTCCGTCAACCGTGCAGGATTGGCAGGATTAAATCCCAACGATATTGAATCTATTGAAATCCTGAAAGATGCTTCTGCCGCCATTTATGGTATCGGAGCTGCCGATGGTGTTATTTTGGTGACTACCAAAAAGGGAAAAGAAGGAAAACCGACCATAGTGTATGAAGGAAGTTATTCCATACAGAAACATTATCCTTATCTGGAGGTATTGAGTGGTCCCGAATTGATGAACATGGTCAATGTTTTTAGTAAGGAGAATTATTTATATGACAAAGGTCAGTATCCTTATGGAAATACCGCTTATGATGATAAGTGGACACCTATCTTTACACCGACACAAATAGCCAATGCTCCGACTACGGACTGGTTGGACAAAGTGCTGAAAACAGGTGCGGTGACCAATCATAATCTGACGATTAGCGGTGGTTCTGAAAAGTTTAAATATTATCTGGGTGTTAACTACTATAAAGAAGATGCTACCGTTCATAATTCGGATATGGAGCGCTACTCTTTGCGTACAAATATCACCTCCCAACTGACTAACTTTTTGAAACTGACAACAATCGTCAATTTGAATCAGAATAATTACACGAACTCTACTGTTGGCGGGGATGTTGGGAACTTAGGAGATCAGGGAGCCGGAGCACTTTTCGGAGCAATTTTCTATCCTTCCTATCTTCCTATATACGATGCCGAAGGGAAATATAATGTATTTAGCCGGACGCCTAACCCTGTTCCATGCATGATATTAATGATAAGTCCGAGCAAAGTGGTTATTACATGAATTTCTCATTGGATGTTGATATCATAAAGAATATGCTTTCGGCAAAAGTGTTGTATGGATTGAACAAGGAAAATACCTCTCGTGATTCATACATACCTTCTGATGTTTACTACGCATTGCAACGTAAATCCAGAGGAAACTTAGGATATGGAAAAAGGCAACAAAGCACTCTCGAAGGTACATTGACATTTCAACATAAGTTTGGAGAGCTGTTGGATATGAATCTGATGGCCGGTATGGGACGTTATCTCGATAGTGGTGATGGTTCGGATATATCATACGAAAATGCGAATGATCATATACAGGGAAGCAGTGTAGGCATGGCAGACGGTCCTTTCTATCCGACTTCTTATAAATATAAAAATGAAAAGAGGTCACAGTTTGTCAGAGGAAATTTCGACTTATTGGGTCGCTATGTAGTATCTGCTTCATTGCGCCGTGACGGTACGGATAAATTCTTTCCCAGTAAGAAATATGCTCTCTTCCCATCTGTTTCTCTAGCATGGAAAATGAACGAAGAATCATTTATAAAGAATATCTCCTGGATTAATATGTTGAAACTAAGAGCCAGTTATGGTGAAACTGGTAGTGACAATTTAGGTACAATACTATATGGTATTGTAACAACTACCCGTGAAGATGTTCAGTTCAATAATAATTCAGTTACCTATATTCCTTACATATTGTCCGGTGCCAACTATGAAGATGTAACCTGGCAAAAGACGGTTATGAAAAATATCGGATTGGATTTTTCCGTTCTTAGAGATAGAATCTGGGGTAGTGTAGATGTATTCCGTAATGACGTAACCCATTTGTTGGGGACAGCACCGACTGAATTATTGGGAATGCACGGAACACGTCCTATCAATGGAGGACATTATAAACGTACCGGAGTAGATGTGAGTTTGAATTCGCTGAATCTTCAAACACATGATTTCAAATGGACCTCTCAAATTACAATGTCCCATTATAACGCGGTATGGATAGAACGTATGCCCAACTATGATTATCAAAAATATCAGAAAAGGAAAAATGAACCGATGAATGCATTCTATTATTATAAAACGACCGGTATCATCAATGTGGATAAGAGTAATATGCCCGAATCGCAACGTTCGTTAGGTCCTGCTGCTTGTATGCCGGGATATCCTATTGTTAAAGATAAAAATGGTGATGGAATCATTGATGTGAATGACTCTTATATGGATAATACGTTACCTAAATTATATTTTGGTTTCGGGAATACATTTACATGGAAGAACTTTGATTTGGATATATTCATGTATGGTCAATTGGGAGTAAAGAAATGGAATGATGCATATGGCAATAGTATAGATGTCGGAGGTCTCTCCAGAGGAGTGGATGCGCACAATGTTGGTATCTATTCTTATAATATTTGGAATACCCAGACAAACACGAACGGACGCTTCCCGGGTATCGCAATCAGTAAATCAGTGGCTTTACCCGAAAATCTGGGCTTTGATTATACAAGAGAAAATGCCTCTTATATACGTGTAAGAAACATCACACTGGGATATAATCTGGGTCCCAAAGAGTTATCTGTATTTAAAGGATATATTAGAGGAATACGTGTGTTTGTCGATTTTCAGAATCCTTTGACCTTTACCAAATACAAAGGATATGACCCTGAAATCAACACTTCCTCTTCTAATTTGACCGGAGGGCAATATCCTCAAATGAGAGTTTATTCAATAGGTGCAAAATTAACCTTCTAAACTTCAAGCTATGAAATCTAACAAATTATGTCGTATGAAAAAGAAGATTTTTTTACCGATGCTTGTTTCCTTGCAACTATTATTCGGTAGTTGTGAGAATAATTTTGATCCTTATATTTATGGAGCTTTGTTGCAGGGAGAATATCCTTCTACAGAGCAGGAGTATGTTTCCTATATGATGATTTGCTACTTGCCATACACTACGGTTTGGACGTATGATATGGGTTCAGGCGGTTTGCAGCACGGTATTCATATACAGTCGGGAGGAACGGTACGTATGTTTGATTCCACTTCTGATATATGTGCATCTGCTACCACAGTAGGTGCAGACTGGGAACGCTTTACTAAAGGAGATTACAGTAATTGCTTTTATTACTGGCGTGGAAATGTAGATGATGGCAGTAACCTCAACCATTTCCCGAAAACAGCTCAAATAACCCGTATGACTGAAATCATTGGAACTTTGGAGAAAGCTCCTCTGACTGCTCTTACAGAAGAAAAAAAGAATAATCTGCTTGGAGAAGCGCGTCTGTGCCGTGGATTGATGATGTATTTTCTGTTACATGTTTACGGTCCTGTACCGGTCATCCTGGACCCTGAAAAAGTAATTGATCCGGAAGCGTTATCGAATACCGTGCGTCCTTCTTTGGATGAAATGGCCCAGTGGATTACGGACGACTTGGAATTTGCTGCAAAGAATGCGCCCGAAACAGCTCCCGATTTGGGACGCTATACGCGTGACTATGCCCGTTTCTGCCTGATGAAACACTGTCTGAACGAGGGAGAACACATGGAAGGCTATTATCAGAGAGCGATGGATATGTATAATGAACTCAATACAGGTAAATATGATTTGTTTAGAACTGGAAGTACCCCATACGTTGACCTGTTCAAGAATGCCAATAAATTCAATAAAGAAATCATTATGGCTGTCAGTTGTAGCCCGGCTGCCGATGGTAACCCGAAACATGGAAATGCGAATCCTTTCCTGATGTGGGCTTTACCTTCCGATGTGGCAAAAGGGGAGCCTTTCCCAATGGGAGGCGGATGGTTTCAGGCTTTCAGTATGGATAAGAAATACTATGATGCTTTCGAAAGTAACGACGGTCGTTTGAAAACAATTGTGACTAGTTATAAAGACAAGAATGGTGTTATCATTAATAAAGACAATCTGGGGGTGAGATGGAATGGATATATTATGAATAAATTTCCGCAGGAAACCATGACAACTTTCCAGGGTACCGATATTCCTTTGGCAAGATGGGCCGATGTATTATTGATGTATGCAGAGGCAGAAGTACGCAAAACAGGAACCGTTCCTTCTGTGGCTGCTATAAATGCAGTAAATCAAGTAAGGAACAGAGCCGGATTGGCAAATTTGCCGGCTGTGGCAACCAATACCAAAGATGCTTTTCTGGATGCGATCCTGATCGAACGGGGACATGAACTCTTTTATGAAGGTAATCGTAAAATTGACTTGATCCGTTTTAATAAATATGCGCAGGAAATGTATAAGGTGAAGGGAGTAATGCCGACGCATCAGTACATGCCGATCCCTAATTATGCAGTCGAACAGGCGGTTTCTTATGGAAAAGAGCTGAAGCAGACTTGGGAACGTCCGGGTTGGGCGGAAGATAAGAGCAAAGCGCAGCAAAATATAAATTAAACCTATTAACTGAATATAAAGATATGAAACGTATGAGTTACTATATAATTGGTCTATTATTGTCTTTAATGAGTTGGGCATGCTCGGATGATGTAGAAACAGGCAGAGAAGAAATTCCGGTGGAAACGGATGGCGGATATTTATTTGCCCACATGACGAATGCTAATTATGGAAAGCTGTATTATGCAGCTTCCCGGGATGGTGTAAATTGGGAGACGCTGAATAAAGGTCGGATAATCAATAGTGCTTACATTGGGCATCCAGATATTTGTCAGGGACATGATGGGGCTTTTTATATGATAGCAGTCAATCCGTTGGCTTTGTGGCGGTCGGAAGATTTGGTGACATGGACGTCTACCCCGTTGGATGAAATGATTTTTAATCGTAGTAATGCGCAGGGATTTTATACTACTTATTATTGGGGAGCACCCAAGATGTTTTATGACAAGGACAGCGGACAATATATTATAAGCTGGCATGCCTGCAACGATCCGGATAAGGATGACTGGGACAGTATGCGTACTCTCTATGTGTTGACAAAAGATTTTGAGACGTATACAGAACCGCAGAAACTGTTCAACTTCACTGGTATAGATGAGAACATGGCTATTATTGATGCCATTATCCGGAAGGTAAACGGTGTTTATTATGCAATCTTGAAAGATGAACGCGATCCGGCTGTTGCTCCGGAAACCGGGAAAACAGTCCGTATTGCCACCTCTTCCAATCTGACCGGTCCTTACACCAATCCGGGAGCACCCGTCACTCCGAATGATATGATGCGCGAAGCACCTATTTTTATCGAACGGCCCAATCATAGCGGTTGGTTCATTTATGCGGAGTCTTATGCTGCCAAACCTTATGGCTATCATTTGTTTCAGTCGACCTCTATGGACGGACCGTGGAAAGAGCGTACCTTCTCCGGACCTAATGTAAAGGATGGTACGGACAGACCGGGTGCACGACACGGCTGCATCGTGAAGGTGAACGAAACGGTTTATCAGGCTTTGTTGAAAGCATATAAAAAATAAATGTATAATCTTAATATGACTGTATTATGAAATATTATATATATACGATTTTTCTGCTTCTGTTGGCGGCATCCTGTAGCGATGACGTACAGAAATGGGATAATTGGCCGGAATGGAAACTTGCCTCTCCTCTTTCCGTAGGGGGGAATGTGTTGGATGAAGAAATTTACTCCAATTTTCAGGGGAAGAAGCTTCATTTGGAAAAGGGACAGGAAATCGAATTTTCGGGAACCGACGGTATAGAATCAATCCTCTCACCGGATTACTTTGAATACTTGTCCGGAAATAAAGCTCGTTTTAAAGGAGAGACAGGCGATTATAGTGTGCTTTATGATCCCGTTAATGAACTTCTGTATGTAGAAAAAGCCGGTGCAACTTATCCGGAAGGATTATGGTTCTGTGGTGCTAACTGGGGGCATCCTCAAGCGGGAGTGGTTACTACAAGTGGCTGGAGTATGGACGGAGCCAACAATGTGCTTTATTGTTATAAAAGTGCTGACAACGTTTTTCAGCTCACTGTATATCTGGCTAATAACTTCTCATTCAAGTTCTTCAAACATAGAGGTTGGGGAGAAGGTGATAATGAGATTACCACTTTACCGGAAGACAATATAACACTTACCACCCCATTCCTGGTTGCAGGAAAGAGTGGGGGAGATTTTATCCCTGGACCGCTGTTCCAACCCGGAGTATATCTTATTACGCTTGATTTGAATAATAATACTTGTGCTTTCGAAGCAAAAGATGAAAATATTCAGGAGCAAACCTTCCTTGTTAACGGGCATGAAATGGGTATATTAGAAGAGGCTTCGTCTTATCTGGGTATTGCTTTGGAACTTCATGAAGGCGATGAAGTGACTTTCGGCAATTTCGGTGATGTGAGAAAGATGCTTCAACCGGATTTCTTTGAAGATATAACAAAGGATAAAGCCACATTTATAGGGGCGGACGGAAACTATAAACTGTTTTACGATCCGGTAAACAAACTGATATATTTAGAAAATCGTTCAGTAAACTACCCGGATGGTTTATGGGTTTGCGGTTCTAATTTCGGACATCCTCAAGCCGGGCGGGTGACTGTTGCCACATGGACCTTCAATTTGCCGAGTGATGCATTCCAGTGCGTGAAGATATCGGATAATGTTTTTGAAACAACTCTTTATCTGGTTAAAGATTTCCAGTTTAAATTCTATAAGCAACGTCCGTGGGGAGGTGAACTGGCTAGCACCACTGTTAATCCTTATCCTATTAATCTATTAGGTAAAGGCTGGTTTTATAGTGATCCGGCAACGGGGGGTACTGGTGGCGGACATTTTACCGGTGATTTTGTAGCCGGACCGGATTTCACGCCGGGAGTATACTGTGTCCGGATAGATCTGAATAAGAATATATGTATGTTTATTGATAAGGTAGACGAAGGTCAGCTTGGAGAAGAATCTTATAAAATAAACGGTAAAGAACTGACTCAATCTGATTATCCCAATTATATCGGTGTAGAGTTGAATCTCACGAAAGGACAGACTGTCGATTTTGAAGGCTTTAGCTATCTGGATTATATGCTTCAACCGGAATACTTTACGAATGAAAACGGCCAATACAAGTTTAATGCTCCGGATGGCAAGTATAAGATCTCCTATAATAAGAATAGGGAACTTATATATGTAGAGAAAACGACTGGTGCGGAATTCCCCGAAACTGTATGGATCACTGGGGCTACCTTCGGACACCCTAGAATCAGCGGGCTTCTTGCTGATGATATTGGAAATTGGGGATGGGAAAATCCGAAAGATTTTATCTGTTGTGTGAAGACCGGGGATCGTATTTTCGAAACCAATCTATTTTTAAACAATGACTTTATGTTCAGATTCTATAAGAAAAAAGGTTGGAATAATGAAATTACTTCGTTTGACGTGACCATTGTGTCTGAAGGTGATTTAATAGCCCGGGGCGGTTATTGGAACGGAGATCAATGGCAGGAAACAGAAAACTTCGGACCGGGAGCTAATTTCAGAGCCGGTATATATCATGTCAAGCTGGATATGAATACAAATACCTGCACGTTTACAAAGAAATACTAGTTTTGAGTATTATATTAGTGTAGCATAACATAAAGAGGCCGGGTTAAAACAAACACGACCTCTTTATATAAATGGCTATGTGGTTTTCTCTTTTAGAAATGTCTTATTATATAGATTCTAAAAATAATATCCATGAAGAAATCTTTATTGGTTTTAGCTTTATTGTTTTCATTGGCAGCCTTTTCCCAGTCTCCGGTCGATAGGTCTTTTCCTCCGGAAGAGTTGTTTGCTTTGGGTTCTTATTATTACCCCGAGCAATGGGATTCCTCCCAATGGGAACGTGATCTGAAGAAAATGTCGGAGATGGGGATCAAATTCACCCATTTTGCAGAATTTGCCTGGACCATGATGGAGCCGGAAGAAGGAAAGTATGATTTTGAGTGGCTGGATCGTGCCGTCTCTTTGGCGGAGAAATATGGTTTGAAAGTAATCATGTGTACGCCTACTCCTACACCTCCTGCCTGGCTGTCGAAAAAGTACCCCGATATATTGATTCAGCGGGATAATGGAGTTTCCATTCAGCACGGACGGCGTCAGCATGCTTCCTGGAGTAGCGACCGTTACCGTCGTTATGTAGAAAACATTGTTTCCCGTCTGGCAATGCGTTATGGTAATCATCCTGCTGTTATCGGCTGGCAAATTGACAATGAGCCGGGACACTACGGAGTAGTGGATTACAGTGAAAATGCACAAATAAAATTCCGCGTCTGGCTACAAAAGAAATACAGGACCATCGACAAACTGAATGATACATGGGGAACCTCTTTCTGGAGTGAAACTTATCAGAACTTCGACCAAGTGCGTCTTCCCAGTCAGCAGGAAGTACCCGATAAGCCCAATCCTCATGCCATGCTCGACCTGAACCGTTTCATGGCGGACGAATTGGCGGGCTTTGTTAATATGCAGGCGGACATACTCCGGCAGCATATCAGCAGAGACCAATGGATCACTACCAACCTGATTCCTGTTTTCAATCCGGTTGATCCGGTACGGATCGATCATACGGACTTCCTGACCTACACCCGCTATCTGGTGACCGGACATAATCAGGGAATAGGCAGCCAGGGCTTTCGAATGGGGATCCCCGAAGATCTTGGGTTTTCCAATGACCAGTTTCGTAACCGTGTAGGCAAAACATTCGGAGTGATGGAACTACAACCCGGTCAGGTGAACTGGGGAGTGTATAATCCACAACCCCTACCCGGCGCTGTGCGTATGTGGGTGTATCACGTTTTTGCAGGTGGCGGGAAGTTTGTGTGCAATTACCGTTTCCGTCAACCTCTAAAAGGCAGTGAACAATACCATTATGGCATGATAATGACCGACGGGGTGACTCTTTCTCCGGGCGGTGAAGAATATGTACGTATTACGCAGGAGATGAAAAAGCTTCGTGCCGCCTACGATAAGAAAAGCCGTATGCCCAAACAGCTGGCTTCCCGACGCATTGGACTGCTTTTCGATATGAACAACTATTGGGAAATGGAGTTCCAGCGTCAAACAGACCAGTGGTGGACGATGCCGCACATACATAAGTATTACAACCTGTTGAAATCCTTGGCCGCTCCCGTCGATGTGATCTCGGAGAAGGAGGATTTTTCGGGTTATCCTTTCCTGATTGCGCCGGCTTATCAGTTGCTTGATAACAATTTGGTAGAACGTTGGACTGAATACGTGAAGAATGGAGGACATCTGATTCTGACCTGCCGTACCGGGCAGAAAGACCGTAATGCCAAACTGTGGGAGGCTCCTTTAGCTGCTCCCATCCACCAACTGGCCGGAATAAACAGCTTGTACTATGACCATCTGCCTCACAGTCTCTATGGAAAAGTAGATTTCGGCGGTGAGGAATACGCCTGGAACAATTGGGCGGACGTACTAACCCCGTCTGTCGGAACAGATGTTTGGGCTGTGTATGCGGACCAGTTTTATAAGGGAGCTGCTTCTGTGATACACCGTAGACTGGGTAGAGGAACAGTCACCTATATCGGAACGGATACCGATGACGGGAAATTGGAGAAAGAAGTAGTACGTCGTGTATATAAGGAAGCCGGCGTACCGACTGAAGATTTACCATACGGAGTAGTGAAAGAATGGCGGGATGGTTTTTACATCGCTTTAAACTATACATCGGACATTCAGGAAATAGCCATTCCCGATGAGGCGGAGATATTGATCGGCAGTGCACGCCTCGAACCTGCGGGAGTAGTGGTGTGGAAGGAAAAGTCAGACGACAGGCATAAATAATCAAATAAACGGGAATTAAAAGAACAAGGAATCTTTTATATTAATCAATTGAAAATAGCATGAAAAATAGATGGTGTGTTAATGTTGTGTTTTTATTCTTTTTAGTGGGGATATGTGTATGCGCCTGTACACAGGATTCTAATTCTTCAAACAACAGTCGTTGGACGGAAGAGAAGATACAAGAATGGTATGACAATCAGCCTTGGCTGGTAGGTTGCAATTATATTCCGGCAACGGCAATCAATCAGATAGAAATGTGGAGTACGGATACTTTCGATCCTGAACAGATTGATAAAGAACTATTATGGGCGCATGAACTGGGCTTTAATACCTTACGCGTATTCTTGAGCAGTGTCGTATGGCAAAATGATGCGGCAGGAATGAAGAAACGTATGGATGATTTTTTGAATATTTGCGGGCAATATTCAATCCGCCCTATGTTTGTGTTCTTCGATGATTGTTGGAATCCGGAGTCGGCTTATGGCAAGCAACCGGAACCGAAGACGGGTGTACATAATTCCGGCTGGGTGCAGGACCCTTCGTGTAGTTTGCGTAAAGACACACTGACGTTGTATCCTTTTCTACAAGAGTATGTAAAAGATATTGTCCGAACCTATGCTAACGATGACCGGATATTGATGTGGGATTTGTATAATGAGCCAGGGAATAGTAAACACGAGGAAACTTCTTTGCCCTTATTGACGAATGTCTTTCGTTGGGTGCGCGATTGTAAACCGTCACAACCGATTACTGCCGGTGTATGGGACTATAATTCTCCCCGGAAGAATGTTCTGAATGCGTTTGTGTTGAATCATTCGGACATCATCTCTTATCATAATTACGATAATGAGGAACGGCATGGCGAATGTATCAAATTTCTGAAGATGCTTAACCGTCCGTTGATCTGTACCGAATATATGGCCCGTCGCAATGACAGCCGCTTTTGTAATGTTCTTCCTTTGATGAAAAAAGAAAAGGTAGGCGCCATCAATTGGGGATTTGTTGCAGGAAAGACAAATACTATTTTTGCCTGGGATGACGTCATTCCGTCGGGTGAAGAACCGGAATTATGGTTTCATGATATCTATCGTCCTACCGGAGTACCTTATCAGCAGGAAGAAGTCGATTGTATTCAATCCCTGACAGGAAAAAAATAGAATTACGTATTCTTTTTTATCTCTGTTTTTTAGTTTTCATATAGGTTGCTATACTATATTATTTTATTTTTGTATCGTTCTTCTATAATTTGATAACTACTATAATTAAAACCATGAAAAAACTGAAGATTTTATTATTCTTATGTATTGTCGCATGTACGCTTACGGTACAGGCGCAAAAACAATTTACTTTGAACTCTCCGGATGGAAAGCTTCAAACGACGATTACCGTAGGTGATAAGCTGACTTATGACATCCGCTGTAACGGACGGCAGATTCTTGCTCCTTCTCCGATTTCGATGACATTGGATAACGGAGAAGTCTGGGGAGAGAAAGCAAAGTTGTCCGGCACTTCCGGGAAAAAAGTGGATCAGATGATTCCTTCTCCTTTCTATCGTGCCAGTGAATTGAGAGACCACTATAATGAACTGACTCTTCGGTTTAAAAAAGACTGGAATGTAGAGTTCCGTGCGTACAATGATGGTATTGCTTACCGCTTTGTCAGCCGTGCGAAGAAGCCTTTCAACGTGGTAGATGAAACAGTAGATTATCATTTCCCATCCGATATGGTAGCTTCTGTACCTTATGTAAAAACAGGAAAAGACGGTGATTATGACTCTCAATATTTCAATTCCTTCGAAAATACTTATACTACCGATCCATTATCGAAGCTGAATAAAAAACGTTTGATGTTTTTGCCATTAGTCGTAGATGCCGGTGAAGGCGTTAAGGTTTGTATCACAGAATCCGATTTGGAGAATTATCCCGGCCTCTATTTGTCTGCTATTGAAGGAGAAAATCGGTTGACGGGACGTTTCGCTCCATACCCCAAGAAGATGGTGCAAGGCGGACACAATCAACTTCAAATGTTGGTGAAAGAGCATGAAGCTACATTGCCAAAGTAGATAAACCCCGGAATTTCCCGTGGCGCATGAGCATTGTTACCACTTCCGATAAGGATTTGGCAGCAAGCAACTTGAGCTATTTGTTGGCTGCCCCTTCCCGTCTGACGGATCTTTCATGGATCAAACCCGGCAAAGTAGCATGGGACTGGTGGAATGCTTGGAATTTGGATGGCGTTGATTTTGTGACCGGAGTAAATAATCCGACTTATAAAGCCTACATTGATTTTGCTTCTGCAAACGGTATTGAATATGTGATACTTGACGAAGGCTGGGCGGTAAATCTGCAAGCGGATTTGATGCAAGTGGTGAAAGAGATTAATCTGAAAGAATTGGTAGATTATGCAGCCTCCAAAAATGTAGGCATCATTCTTTGGGCCGGTTATTATGCTTTCGAGCGTGATATGGAAAACGTTTGCCGTCATTATGCCGACATGGGAGTAAAAGGTTTTAAGGTCGACTTTATGGATCGTGACGATCAGCTTATGACTGCGTTCAATTATCGGGCTGCCGCGATGTGTGCTAAATATAAACTGATCCTCGACTTGCATGGAACGCACAAACGGCCGGTTTGAATCGTACTTACCCGAATGTATTGAACTTTGAAGGTGTCAATGGTCTGGAACAGATGAAATGGAGTCCGGCTTCGGTGGATCAGGTGAAGTATGACGTGATGATTCCTTTCACTCGTCAAGTATCCGGTCCGATGGACTACACTCAAGGAGCGATGCGCAATGCTTCGAAAGGTAACTATTATCCTTGCAATTCAGAACCGATGAGTCAGGGAACTCGTTGCCGTCAACTTGCTCTGTATGTTGTATTTGAATCTCCTTTCAATATGTTGTGTGATACGCCGAGCAACTATATGCGCGAACCGGAATCAACAGGATTTATTGCTGATGTTCCGACAGTGTGGGATGAAAGTATCGTGCTTGATGGTAAGATGGGAGAGTATATCGTAACAGCACGCCGGAGTGGAAATGTCTGGTATGTAGGTGGAATCACCGATTGGACGGCACGTGACATCGAAGTGGATTGCTCTTTCCTGGGTGGTAAGACGTATGACGCTACATTGTTTAAAGACGGAGCAAATGCTCACCGGATCGGGCGTGATTATAAATGTGAATCCATCCGGATAAAAAATGACAGTAAGTTGAAGATTCATTTGGCACCCGGAGGTGGGTTTGCTTTGAAGATTAAGTAAACAACCACTTTACACACTACATTGTCTATTAAATCTTGAAATAGATTTGATATATCTGCAATAGGTTGGATAAGGGTGCGTCCCCACCCTTATAAACGAAGAATAACCCTCGTTACAACTATCTGTAGCGAGGGCTATTACATTAAAAAGAGAGTTCTGGCACATTCCTGTCAGATTCTTATAAGCAAGTCGATTGGGAGGATCACCCTGTAATGACGATGATAGGCAGGGAGGTGTCAGGATAAAGCCGCAATACCTGTCCCTATCAAATTGGCATTATTCATGCTTTTGATATCGACCTCTACATCTTCCAAACCAAACAAACTGAAAAGCTCCCGTAATTTTTCCATGACAATCATGTTATAGTTCTTGTCTTTTCTGTTCTTGCTCCAAAAAAGACTGCCTTCGGCAACCAGGCAAATTTTTCGTATATTCTTGTTGTATGACTTCAACAACATGATAAGTCCTGTCAGTGAAGCTGCAACTAACTGTGCTGATCTACCATATATCCACTGTGCTACTTCTACATACACCTCCTTATAAATATCGGGATAGTTCATAATAGAGGTGAGCTTTTGTGCATCAAACTTTTCTTCGAACTCCTCCAATGGGAAAGTGGCTTTTAGAATATCTCCCAGGTACATACCGGATACAGCTTTTTCGAAACGTTGTTTTCCCGGATTCCCGGAGATTCCATCTACTGTATTATCCACTGCAGTGAGGAACGGTGGGTGAAAATTTCCGGATTCCAGATTGACGGGAATCAATCCATCTACTTTATGTGACGGATTTAATTTTTTAATTTTGTCAGCTGGAATAAAAGTTGCCATATTGGTGCCTGTTCCTACAATCAGACCTATATACGCATCGTAACTACTGTCGGTAAGCCCGGCAAATAAACTGGCAACAGTGTCATTGAGCACTTTTATGTTCGTAAACTTGATTTTATTTCTTTCATTCAGATAGTCGAGCAAAGGTTTTCCAACAACTTCTCCGATCATCTCTTTTATATCAACTCCTTTGGTCCAACGTAGCAGTTTGGCATCTCCACTTGGGACGGACTCTGTCGGATAAGAAAAACAATATCCAATTGGCATCTCTTTTTCCCGTTTTATTCCGGTTATCATATCTGCCATTTCTTTGAACAACTCCTCTCGGGTATAACCGGGAGTTTTCATAATCGACATGTCCTTTTTCCAACCATTGTTAGGATGAATGGTGGGAGGCATTTTGCTGAAGTCAACGATTGCTACCCGGTAATTCGTTCCTCCCAAGTCGAGTACTAATGATTTGCCATTGATACCATTTGCTTTTGGAGTGATGAAAGTGGGAATGCATTGTATCTCTGCATTTTCAGTATTCAAACCTTCTTCTACTTTAGCTTTAAATGAGCGAGCAATCTCTTTGAGCTGCTCATTATCTAACTGAAAAATATTTTTCTCCATGATATTATTTTTTATTGTATAGAATATGTTTATGTATGAATAACAACTGAAGAGGAATTTTGCTCGTTAGGTATACGGTATATGGATCCAATCGGATTCCTGGATTTATCTCTTTCTTTTTGCTCTTTTCCTTTTTGCTCTTTCTTAAAAAAATGCTGAATTCAGTTTACTTACGCACACTTTCTCCTGTCGCCTATTTTTCACTTGCATTTCTCATATTCTCATTGTTTTTCGATAAACGAAAGATAATCAAATAGATATATTATGAGAAATACTTTTCAAAACGGCATTTCTCATAATATTACCAGCTTTTTATGCTGAAAATAGTGTATTTCTCATAGACTTTTTTCTTATTCTCATATTCCTTTTATGCATTTTCTCTATTTCTTGTTTTTTGTGGTCGTCATTCTGTTCCTCCCAGTCTTTTTCCGGACTGATTGTTATTCTTCCTTTTTTATATAAGTAACTTTTTATAAAGCAATTACCTTGTCTTACTTTACTGCTTTCCTGTATTAAGTTCTCCTTATCCCTTTATATTTTATCCTAATCATTGTTGTGTTTTGCTATAAGTATTTGTATCGTTTCACTGGAGTGGGCAGATCATTGCACTCTAGTGAACGGTACTGTCTACTCTAGTGCACAGACCTTTCCACTCTAGTGGAACGATATGGCTGCTTATACATAAATATGCTAATGTCTACTCTCTATACTCTGCATGTCCATTTTATAATCTATTATTTAAGTATTACCTGATTACATCTCTAGCTTGGCTTGACTTCATAATAGTCTGATGCTTCCTTTGCCTTGTAGTAGACTCTTTTTTTACTGCGTGTTTCGTTGCAGTCCATGCTAACTATTACGGTTTTGTCGAAGAATAACTTGAATACTCTGCAAAACAAGTAAAAAAGTATTTGGAATCGCTTGGAAAATCTATGAGAAATGTTTTTGAAAGTGATGAAAAGCTATGAGAAATACGTTGTTTTATGGATAAAACGCTGGTAATACTATGAGAAATGCCGTTTTGAATAGTATTTCTCATAGTGTTATGCATTTGATTTATATATAGTTATTGTATTTACTATGAGAATATGAGAAATGA
>NZ_QTMZ01000060.1:0-25487 GCF_003602935.1 Bacteroides sp. AM54-2NS | reverse complement strand
TCAATTCACTTTTTACCTAAAGAATATAACATATGTTGTCTGACGACAATAGCAAAAGTATAAATAATTATATTACATACAAACTATTAATAGATGAAAAATAGATTATTAACATTTATTATTGGAATAGTTAAATAATAAAACAATAACAGAGAATGCTCATCTCCTGACGGGAATTCACATTCTCTGTTATACAGTGATCATTTAAACATTATTTATTTCAAGTATCACTAACCGACCATCTATAAAGATATCATGTCATACTCAAATCTTCTGTTTTTACCGCAACTTACAAATACTTAGAAGCAGAAAACGATTAGAAACTGTTTTTATTTATTATGCCTTAGTTTAAACTTCCAAAAGAATAAATAAAACCGCAAACTTGAATGTTAACATAATTATTTCTTAAGGCAAATATCATAAAAATCAATTAAATTCTTTTACCGGTATAACCAATGGTTTAGACTTTAAACTACCAGACTCATTTGTAGCTGTTATAGTTATGTCAGAAGGAGTCTTGGTGGACTGTATCATCAAAAGACAACGTCCAAATTCCGTTTTTACCATTTTTTTCTTAAATGAATCCATTTTCTCTGTCTTTCCACAGTCTGTTCCAAGGAATCGATAATCACCTGAAATAGTGAACTTTATCTCGTCGTCTACATTCTTGACCTCTCTACCTTTCTTGTCTACAAGCTGAGCCACAACATGGAGCACATCTGTATTATTGGCCGTCATCATCTTTCGGTCTGGAACGAGTTTAATAGAATACGCCTCATCAACGGTTTCAAGAGTTTCTTTTACTTTCTTTCCTTTATAAGTACCTACTGCCGTGAGTTTACCTTTTGAATAATCTGTTGCCCATTTGAAGATTCTGTCTTCCTGATCTTTCAAACTTTGTTTTCCCAATGACTTTCCATTTTGGAAAAGTTCAATTTCATCGCAATTAGAGTAAATCTCCACTATGATTTTCTCGCCTTCGCTGTAATTCCAGTGCGGATTAACATTTTGCCATACTCTTGGAGCCAATTTCCAGTAATCTTTTTTCTTCTCAACAACATTGCCATCTGCATCTTTCTTAAAAATTGAAAGTTTAGCTGTTTGAGTATATATCGCAATAACCGGTTCATCAGTCCAAAACGACTTAAACTGATAATACGATCCACGCGGAAATCCTGCCAAGTCCAAAGGTCCTTCAGGCGTAGCTTTCTGAGGCCATTGCTGTGCACGGCGTTCACCCAAATAATCGACACCTGTCCATAAGAAAACTCCTGCTATATAATCTCTTTCGATACAAGCTTTCCATTCGTACCATCTAGGGACATTCTCGGTACCCATCATAATTTTATTTGGATATTTTTCTCGCAAATAGTCATATTGCGCTGGTTTGTAACTGAAACCTGCAATATCCAATACATCGGTATATCCTGTTTCAAAACTTGAAGTAGGAAGAATAAGATTGGCTATTACATAACGTGTGGTATCCATCTCGCGTGACCATTTGGCTAATTTTGCAGCCGTTTTTCCTATACTGAAAGTCTGACGTGGATAATTACGCCAAAACTCACGTACAACTTCCGGAGAATTTGGTGGTACGGGAGTACGCCATAAAGTCCAGTCCATCTTATCGTTCCTATCCGTATTGCCAAACAATCCTGTTGCAGATCTATTACCTGGATATGTCCATTCAATCTCGTTTCCAATACTCCACTGGAATATGCAAGGATGATTGCGCGAAGAACGCATTACGTTCTTTAAATCAATCTCTGCCCATTGCTGGAAATGTTCAGAATGTCCTCTGGTAATATAATCTACTTCTTTATCGTGCATATTATATCTTTTATCTTTTGGCAAATCCCATTCATCGTAAAACTCATTTTGAACAAGAAAGCCCATTTCGTCGCACAAATCGAGGAATTCATCCGAAGCAGGATTGTGAGCTGTCCTGATAGCATTACAACCTCCAGCTTTAAGTATGGCAAGACGACGTTTCCATACATCTTTCGGAACGGCAGTTCCTACGATACCAGCATCATGATGCAAACATACACCTTTTACTTTCATATTCTTTCCATTAAGGAAAAAACCTTTGTCCTTATCAAAATGTATAGTCCTTACTCCAAATCTGGTCTCGCGATTTCCTATCGTTTCATTGCCACTAACTATATATGTTTTAGCGATATAGAGATATGGAGAATCTATATCCCAAAGTTTGGGATCGAATAGTTCTACGTCCTGATTGAGGGTAACCTTTTCGCCTGAAGCAAGATTAAAAGCTGTGCTCACTGTGGCTACTTTTTTATTATCCGCATCATAAATGTCAGTATATACTCTACCCGATTTAGCTTCAGAATAATCATTTTCCACATCTACACGAATATTAACAGAAGCTGATTCTTTATTAATTACGGGAGTCGTAATGAATGTTCCCCAAACAGGAATATGCAATTTATCCGTAATCAACATTTTCACATTACGGTAAATACCAGAACCGGTATACCATCTGGAATCGGCATATCTACTATGGTCTACCCTTACCGACAATCTGTTAATTCCATTTTCCGGTTCAATAAAATCCGTCAAATCATACCAAATGGGGGCATATCCATAAGGATGGTTTCCCAAACGCATACCGTTTATCCAAAAATCCGCATTGTTATACACGCCATCGAAGATGATATAACATTTCTGGTTTTCACTGATTTCAGTTTTGAAAATCTTAGAATACCATCCTATACCACCGGGAGTAAATGCCGTACATCCTTCGAGATTCTTGTCAAATGGTTTTTCTATTGTCCAGTCATGAGGGAGATCCAACTGCCTCCAACCTCAGGATTGTATGTAGTCAATGAATAATCATGAGAATCCGACAAAGTAAATAACCAATTATCATTGAAACTCACATATTTTTCTTGAGATGCATATGCTCCCATCCCAAACGAAAACAAAAGGAAAAGGCCTGAAAATAAATGTCTTTTCATGGTAATTATCTTTTTATAATATAATCAAGATTTTGCAAGTGGGGCACTTAATAGTTGATTGACAAGCCAACAAGGTTTCCCATACAGATACTATTTTTACATATTGCAAAAATAGCTTTCCCATCTGTATATTTTGATGAAATGAAACCTTGTCAACTTGTCTTCTTGTCAACTTGCAAAGTATAAGTTAGACTTGCAAAGTTTAAATAATAGAATTTTATTTCAATGGACGCATACACACTTTCTCAATCGTATGTATCATAGGCAGCAATGCATTGGGCTGTACTTTAGACTTATATTTAGCAGGATTATAATTTACCTTATCAGTAGATTTATAAAGATATGGTAAACCGATTGACAAAGCTGGTTCTTTGTATAATTTCATCTGTCTGATAAGTTCTTTTTGCATTCTGTCAGCTATCTCCTTGTATTTAGGATTATTATAGAAATTTTTCATCTCATCCGGGTCGACCTCAAGATCGAACAACCAAGGAGTTTCCCTGCAAGAAAGGACTAATTTATACCGTCCGTCCGTAGCCATCGTCCAATCGTTAAACGGAGAGGCTGTAGTATAAACTATTCTGTCTTGTTTGACATTCTTTTCCTTGTTTGTAAATGCCTGGGCATCATTGATACCCTCTTGCAAACCAGGAATCTGTTTCACTCCCATCAATCCAAGAATGGTTGGAGCAAAATCTACACATGTATATACAGTATTGACAATCTTGCCAGGAATTATCTTTTCAGGATAGCGTATAACAAACGGAATTCTGGCAGACGATTCATAAGGAAGTCCTTTGTTTACTCGGCTATGCTCATAAAGCATATCCCCATGATCGGCAGTAAAAACAACTATAGTATTGTCAGTCAGATTATTTTTATCAAGAAAATCCAAAATACGGCCAACGTTATCGTCTACACATTCCACCATGGCAAAATAGTTTGCCAACGCTTTCTTGTCAAACTTATCCTTGTTTACATTGTATTGTCCACCCCTGGCCCAACGCGGACGTTGGTCAGTATCATTTGTGACCATCGTTTCCGGAGCTTCATAATCAAGATTGATATATTTCTGAAGATATTCCTCGCTCGCTATATCTGGAGAATGAGGATCCGGAATGGATAACATCATATAGAAAGGTTTATTCTTGTCGCGTTCAAGCAATTCAAGACACCTGTCGGTGAGATACTCCGTAACATGGATAAATCCAGGTTTAACCGGGCCCGACCAATACGAACGGATTTTATTGGGTTGTTTTACAATTTCAAAATATTTCCAGTGACCATCATTGAACATATAAGTACGATCCATATATCCGAAGTTGTATCCTGGTTCAAAATATGGACGACCAATATTGGGAACACCGCCCAAATGCCATTTTCCAACGTATGAAGTCTGATAGCCGTCACGTTTCAACATTTCAGCATATGTAATCAAATTTGGATTCATAGGCATATCGTTAATCGGACATCCTGTAGATACAGGATAAAGTCCTGTCTGGAAAGATGCTCTTGAAGGAGTAGAAACAGGAGATGAAGCATAATACCTGGTACAGATGGCTCCTTCTTTTGCCAGCCTGTCTATATTAGGTGTCTGAACAACATTCTTACCCCATGGAGAATCGTTTATATCGCCAACCAATCTCCTGTAACATCCCAATGTATTGATGGTATGTTCATCGGTTTGTATGACAATAAGATTTGGTTTTTCTGATGCATATGCACACGAAACAACCAATGAAAGGAATGGAAATATTTTGTCTTTCATGATACTATTTGTTTACACTATCAACAATATTCTTACAAGCATTGAAATAAATTCCGCAATCTACAGAATAGGCTATATACAACACACCCTGATTACGCCAAAATTTTGCATTCTCAGCCGACTCTACAAATGTACCTACTTTAACCCCCTTGGCAGCAGCTTTCTTTACAGCTTCCTTCATTTTTTCTACTACTATAGGGTTTGTGACATCGCCCGGAACTCCGCAAGACTGGGACAAATCGTAAGGGCCGAGGAATATTACATCAAGGCCTTTCACATCAAGATTTCATCCAGATTATTGATTCCTTCCAGTCCTTCAATATGTACCAATACCATGGTACGTTCATTAGACAACTTGAAATGTTTACTTTTTTCTACATGAGTATATTCGGCAGCACGTGTATAACGGCACACCCCTCTTGTCCCTTCCGGAAAATATTTAGATGCACTAACTACGGCTTGAGCCGACTCTTTGCTGTTTACTTGTGGAACTTCCACGCCATGCGCTCCCAAATCGAGCGCACGAAGGATATTCTCATCACTTGCATCGGTGGTACGAATTATCGGACTCATTCCATGAAGCTCTGCAGCACGGATAAGATTCTGGGCAGACTCAAAACTGATTGGTCCATGCTCCATATCTATAATACAAAAATCAAAACCTGCCAAAGCCGCCTGTTCAATAAGAGCAGGATCATTCATTTTCAAGAATGGGCCCAATACTGCGTGGCCATCATTCATTTTTTGTTTTATATAATTTACAGTCATAGTGTCTTTATATTAATCTATTCATGAAAAATAATCTAATTTTACAGGTATCCCTTCTTCCTCGATAAAAGCAACAGTCATCCCAGGAACAGGAATAAAAGGACCATAAATAAGTTTAGCATCCTTAAGTTCTTCGTCCATGGACTCTACTTCGTATGCGATATGCGGCATTGTCTGAACAAGTTCGGGAAACGGACACCCCTTTTCAAAACGTAAAAATTCAATCTTATTTGGACTCGCTGCCACATCAGTACAGAAAAGATGAAGCTCATCATTGTGAGTTTCACCATCTACCGGATTTGTTACCGGTATGCCAAAATGGTGTAACTTTCTCATAAATTATAATTAAAGTGCTATTGAAATACGTTTAATGTACAGATAATCTTCAAGTGCAAGATGCGAGCAATCATGTCCCAATCCACTGTCTTTCATACCTCCATGTGGTAAATTTATACCATACTTGACACCATTGACCTGAACTTCACCACATTCTATAAATTTAGAATATTTCTGTACCCTTTCAAGACTGTTTGTAAACACATACGAAGCGAGACCTGCATCTGGAACATTCACCATAGGGTCAAGATCTTCTTCCGTATTGAACTTGATGATGGTAGCAACAGGACCAAACATCTCTTCGTTGAAACAACGCATATCAGGAGTTACATTTTCAAGAATCGTAGGATTCAGATAGCTTGTTCTTTCAGGCATACCTTCCGGTATTCCTCCAAGAGACTTTTTGGCTCCCTTGCTTACAGCATCGTCTATCAATTCCATTATGCGTTCACGAGCCTTAACATTGATGACAGGTCCCATATTTATACCTTTATCTTTACCAAAGCCGACCTTGATAGCTTTAGTTTTTTCCGTGAAACGCGACATAAATTCGTCATAAATAGATGACTGCACAAAAATACGATTAGGCGTAACACAAACCTGGCCACTGTTGTTGAATTTTAGTCCAACCATTGTATTTACTGCTTTATCCATGTCACAATCATCGAAAATCAATGCAGGAGCATTTCCGCCGAGTTCGAGGCCTAATTTTTTGATAGATGTTGCAGACTGCGCTACAAGTTTCTTTCCTGTGGCACTCGAACCAATCATGGTAAGAACTCTTGGGATAAGGCTCTCTGACATAGGAATGCTTGTATCCTTACTTGAACCTGTAAGAACGTTAATGACACCTGCCGGGAAATTTATTTCAGCACAAATCTCCCCAAACAAGTAGGCTGAAACAGGAGAATCAATAGACGGACGGATTATTATGGAACATCCTGCCGCTATTGCCGGTGCCACTTTATATGCCACATTCAAAATCGGGAAGTTCCATGCCAACATGGCACAAACCACACCTCTTGGTTCGTGAACAAGGATATTGGTATGCGACCCCTGCAAATCGGGCAATACCTGCGAACGCATTCTTAACATCTCGTTGGGATAATATTCAAGTGCATCAACTATCATGTCAATATCTTCGTCTGCCGATTCCCATGTCTTTCCCATTTCATACATCACAGCATAATGAAGTTCGTCTTTATGTGCGATAACGGCATTACGCAATTTGGCAATCCACTCGTTTCTTTCGGACAAAGACAATTTTGACCAATATTCAAAACCTTTCTGTGCTTCCTGCAAAGCCAATTCGGTATCTTCCTTTGACGCTACACAAAGTTTTGCAATACATTCGCCTGTTGCAGGGCTAATAATCTCCTTCTGCGTTCCGGCAACGCTCTCACACAAGCGTCCGCCTATATACATTTTTTTTACACCAAAATCCATAATCAATAATTTATACGTTTTCTATAATCATTTTCATATTCGGGAACAACATTAGTCTCCCAGTTTCTTAAATCTTTTTTCATTTTTTCGAAACGTTCGGGATAAACATTCTGCAAATCTGTAGTCTCACTTATATCGTCACGAAGATTATATAACTGATATTTACCTGAATGATATTTTATCAGTTTCCAATCACCGTTGATAATAGCAGCATACTGGTCTGTATTATATGCACGGAAAAAATAAAGATTACGTTCTTTCATCTTTTTTCCTTTCAAAAGAGGCATAATGCTTTCGCCGTCAAGCTCCTTGTTCTTATATTTCTTTCCTGTGGCTATTTCCATGAATGTAGGGAAGAAATCCAAAGCCTGCACTGGGGTTTGGCAAACACTACCTTTTTTAGTAACTCCCGGATAATAAATGGCAAGAGGCACCCTGATTCCTCCTTCTGCCATTGTATCATCTATCAATTTACATCCGCGAAGAGGATAATTCGAATATAGTCCTCCTTGATCAGAGAAATATATAACTATAGTATTATCTTCTATTCCACGGTCCTTAATCGCCTTCCTTATCCTGCCTACAGACTCATCAACTGCCTCAATCTGCGCTGCATAGTTTGCTTGAATGTCTGTCATTCCTTTCGCTTTATATTTATCGAACAGATCTTTTCTTCCGATATTAGGACTGTGAACATTATAATAATGCATTGAAAGCATGAACGGTTGGTCGCGGTCGTAATTTTCTATCATGCTGACAGCCTTATCTGTTAGAAAATCTGTAATATAGTCTCCATTTTTGGCTATTTTTTTCGTTGTGTCAGCACCACGCATACGGAAAAATGGAGCATAATAATTTGAAACATTTCCAAAATCGGACAATCCATAAACTTCGTCATACCCACGCTTGTCAGGCCATACTTCAGGTCCTCCCAAATGCCATTTTCCCACAAACATATTATAATATCCGCATTCTTTCATAAGTTGAGGAAAAATTGTTTCTTCCATAGGAAGCCAGTTACGCGAAGGCATATACTCGTTTAATTCCGGAGAGTTTTCAGGCCAATAAGAATATGGTTCGGTGGTACCTGCCACTTTATTGTCAATATGTCTCACCAATTGGAATCTTACCGGCTGTTTACCAGTCATAAGCGACGCTCTACTTGGACTGGATGCCGGCTGTGTGACATATGCACGTTCGAAATTCATTCCATCAGCAAATAAGCGATCTACATTCGGAGTGTTGTAATGAGGATTACGTAAACCAAGGTCTGCCCATCCCAGGTCATCAACAAACATCATTACAATATTCATTCTTTTACTTTCTGCCGATGATTTTACCGATTTGGATGCAGCCATTACATTATTGGAAACTCCTAAAAAAGCCGCTATCCCTAACGTAGTATTGCTAATTATATTTTTCATATAAATAATCTTTAAAATTACTCATCTTCCCTGCCGATTCCTGTATAATCGCGGAAAAGCTTAATAGCATGATCGTCTTCCGTCTTAACTAAATGCTTGTAAAGACGAACCCGCAAATCCTTAATAACATTTTTCAATTCTGGTTTATTTATAAGATTAACCATTTCATGCGGGTCGTTTTTCAAATCATAAAGCTCATCATCGCCACACGGATTGAAACAGTATTTATATTCCGGGGTACGAATAGCCCTTTCGCCAAACCAATGACCGTTATAATATTCGTAGAAAAAGAAAGATTCATCCGGAACATTCTTCCATGCCTCGTCACCATCGTATACCAAAGGTAACAAAGAACGGCTATCTTGATTCGACTGGCGTGGCTGAAGTCCCATATATTCTACCAACGTTTGATTTATATCAATAAGAGACACTTGGTGTTTTACCACTTCTGGTTTCGCCCCAGGCACCTTCATAAGCAATGAGATTCTCATTAATCCATCATAGGCATACGGACCTTTATCATACAATCCATGTTCGGCCAGCATACTGCCTTGATCGGATGCAAAAACTATCATTGTATTATCCCATAAGCCTTTATCTTTTATGGTCTGGAATAGTTCTCCCAAAGCTTGATCCAACATCGTTACCATTCCCATGGAATAAGCTATGGTCTTTTTCCAATCATTTTCTGTCATATGTCCTAAATCCATCCATGGCCACATTACGGAATACTGATATTCAAGGCCTTTCTTCATATCTTTCCTGTATGAAGGAGGAAGCTGTACATCCCTGTAATCATACATTTTATTCCATGGCGACGGCACCCTGTATGGCGGATGTGGATAATGGAAACTTACAGTAAGAAAGAACGGGCGCTCATCATTTACGGCTTCGTTCAAAAATTTAATACCTAAATCAACTTGTTTCTTAGGTTCACTCTTTTCGTATGTAGTCTTTAATGTGCAGTAATAATCCGGTTTTTCAGGACTATCTGCTTTATCCTTGAAGACCTTTTTGTCATAATACCTTTCTATAGCCTCGAAACTTGGCCGTTTTGGCTTGACCCTTAAACATTCATTTGCACTTCCTACATACTGGTCGACACCACGGACATCAGGAGTAACATAGCCCACATGCCATTTACCGAAATAACCCACATTATAATTCTTATCCTTTGCCCATTCATAGATAGTACTCTGCTCAATGGGCAAAGTCATATCCTTACAATGCCAAAGGTGAAGATTATCATTCAAACCGGTACGATGAGCCAAGCGTCCTGTAAACAAAGCAGCTCTTGAAGGCGACGACAGGCCTGTCACGGTACAAGCATTAGAAAAGTCTGTACCCGAATTACGCAATTCGTCCAGATTGGGAGTTTTAGCCTTGCCACCTGCATAATTTAACATATCAAAACGCATATCATCGGTAAGAATTAAAATTACGTTTTTCTTTTCCGGATGCTTAGGATCTAAAACTTTTTTTTCTGCCGCATATGTTGTTATTGCAGGTATAGACATCAAAGAAATGGCAGAAAGAATATATGAATTTTTCATTTGTATCATCTTGTTAAATATTATTTCCAACCAGGTCAAAAGGATATTCCTTTCGACCTGGACTATATATTACCATTTAGCAGGTATAAATACACTCATTTCATGTTCGCCACGGTTACTCCATGTATAATAAGGAATCAATTTCAATTTGAATGGCTTATATCCAGTTTGCAAAGGAGCATACAACTTGTTTTCATCAAATCTCTTTGTACGTACGTAAGCATCTGTGGTAAGAGTCTTTACTCCGCCAAGAAGGTCTTTTTCATATTTAACGTCAAATTTAGCATCTACAGGCAGAAGAATATCTTCAATCTTGACTTTATTAGGCAAATCTATTCCTTCCACGCAATATGTCAAAGGTCCATAAGAGACAGCAAGCTGATTGCGTACTTCTTCTACTTTTGGATTACCCTCGTTCAATATAGGTTTCATTGGCAATACAAGTTCTACCTTGTCACCAGACTTCCATTTACGATTAACCACAGCAAATACTCCAGTATTGATAGGCATATCTATACCATTTACCTTAAGAGTTGCTCCTATAGCCCATGCCGGAATACGCAATTTCAATGAGAATTCAGCATTCTTGTCACCCTTGTAATTCATTTCTATTTTATCATCCCAAGGATAATTTGTAACTTGTTCAAACCTGACATTTTTGCCATTGATTTTTGTGTCTATTTCGTTACTTCCATAAAGAGTCACAAAAAGAGAATTTTCATCTTTCGCATAAGCATAATCTTTTGTTTCAGCCAAGAAACGCACCAAGCTTGTAGGACAACAAACGCAAGTGCATTCTTCAGTCCATCTCTGATGAAAATCCAACGACAATAGCGGATGCTGCTTACCATACCAACGCAACACGTTCGTATAGAAATAACTCTTTCCGTCAAGCCCCATGGACGACAAGTTGTTATAGAACGCTTTCTCCATAACATCCAAGTACATAGGATTTCCAGTCAACATAAACAAACGCCAACTATAATATGCCCCATAAAAAGTCGCACATGTTTCATTATATGCCGTAGAATTTTGCAACTGATATGGAAAACCAAATGCTTCATGCACACATTCAGTAGCATTTCGCGGAGTTTCCGAACCACCTCTATGCACATTACCCAAGCCTCCCGTAAAAGAAGCCTTTCTATTGTACATATCATTCCAGATTGTTTCAAGGGCAACAAGTAGTTCCTTGTCATTTATTTCAGCTACATAGTCGGCGGCACCTATATACAATACCGGACCTAAAACGGCATGTCCTACAGCACGATGCTCTTTTCTAAGCTTTGTATCGTTCTGGTTTTGTGTTTTACCATTTTTATTTCCTCTACCGGTTATGAATCGGTTTGCACAATCCAAATATCGTTTTTCGCCTGTGCTACGATATAATTCCATAAGTCCCATAATTTGGGTTGGGTTGAAATCAACGTCAGCAAGTTCAGGAGTTATTTTTGCAAAATATTTATCCAGGAAATCACCAACTTTGATAGCTGCATCCAGCAAAGTGCGATCTTTTGTAACACGATAGTGCACACAGGCCAATGTCAGGAAATGACCCATATTATATGTTTCATGAAATCCTGGTCCCTTAAATCTCTGAGTATTCTTAAATGGCTTATTCCATGCACGTTCTGAACCTGTAACACCGAAACCTATCTGAGTATGTGTAGTAAAATATCCATCCTCGGCCACACTACGTGCCAGACGGGAAGCCTTTTCCTGAATAACTTTCAATAGTTCAGGGTCTTTTGTCACTGCATAAACAGCGATTTGCGCTTCAAGCCATTTAAAGTAGTCGCCATCCTGCCAATATGTACCTTTAAATCCTTTAGAGCCATCTGCTCCATCAGCCAAAATCTTGAAGTTATATTCGGAAAATTCCATGAAATATTTGTATTGGGCAGGAATAAGATTCGGCATTACCATATCAAAACGGTCTTTCCAAAAACCTTTTGTCCATTTTACTTCTCCCATATCGGCTCCACGAGCTTTAACATATGCATTCTCTGTTGCTGCCACATATGCATTCTGCTGTGCAGAGACTGTAGAACCCAAAGTATGGGCCAACATTGCTAATAATAATAATCTTTTTTTCATGATAACTATATAAAGGTTAAATTAATCATTCAACTTAAAGTAATTCAATTTATCTTCATCCACTTCTATTCCCAATCCATAGCCTGTCGGCACATCTATATATCCATTCACTGCCACATGAGGTTTAGTAATCAATTCCTCACGGATTCTGTTAGGACTGCGATCAAATTCCAAAAGCGGCTCTTTGTCGAACATACGACCCGGTGCATATTTAAGATTTGACGAAATGTGGAGATTTGCAGCTATAATGATACCTGTACCCCAATTATGTGGTGTCATCTCTACGTGATGCGTATCGGCAATAACAGATATGCGTTTTGCCTCAGTAATACCACCCGTAGTTCCTGTTTCAGGTTGTATATAATCTACACACATATTATCCAACAATGTTTTAAATCCATCAGCCCTGAATTCACATTCACCGGCAGCCAACGGAATAGTAGTTCTTCGGTGTAACTCTTTGAATCCCATATAATCATCAGGAGAGACAGGTTCTTCAAACCACATTATATCATACGGTTCAAGAGCTTTCGACAGGCGAAGCGCTTCACGGAAATTATATGCATGATTGGCATCAATTGCCAGTTTAACATCATCTCCTATTGCCTTTTTAACAGCCAACACATTCTGGATATCTTTTTCTATTCCAAGTCCGACTTTCATTTTGACGGCTGAATAACCTTGCTCTTTGTACATCAAAGCTTCTTCAGCCAATGCTTCACACATTCGGTCTTTCATACTTTCCGTGAAATACAAACCTGTTGCATAAACCTGGACCTTCTCTCTATATCTTCCACCTAACAAAGTAGAAACAGGCTGCTTTAAAATTTTTCCTTTCAAATCCCAAATTGCAACGTCAATAGCACTTATGGCAGAAAGCAAAATTCCTTTCCTTGCATAATCTATAGAACGTCTGAACATATCAGACCAAATTATATCGCTATCCAATGGAGATTTTCCAACCACCAAAGGTTTTAAAAATTCTATTCCACTCTTGATTATATTTGCCGGGCCGTATCCCTCGCCCCATCCTACTAAACCACTTTCGGTTGTAACCTTTACAATACAAATCAAACGTGAAGAATAACTAAACTGCGAGAAATAAAAAGCCTCATCCAATTGGTCGGACAACAAAAAGACTTCTATATCTTTTATTTTCATAACTTTGGAATTTATTAATTTATAAAACTATCTTTAAAAGTCAATATCATACAAGCTGCAATCAATATGACAGAAGCAACTATCATCAATAGAAACGAGTGTTTGGTGTTTTTCCATTCACCTGTCAGATACCCCCATATATTACCAAATATTAATGATAACGACAACATTACCGGCCATGTTATAACATTTCCAAGTTCACCTATAGAAACCGAGACAATTCCACTTAAACCTAAAGGCAAGAACCACAAAAAACCTGTAATTACAGCCCATACTGAAGCCGTGATACTTCCTTGTTGTTTAAAACTAAAATCACCCCAAGTCTTATTCTTACATAACAGAAAGATGGCATAACCCGCATTCATCAATAATCCTCCAAAAACAACCACAGCCCTTGCCGGTATAGAAGAAGCCGAATACGTAGCACCCAAAGATTTCGCATTGTCAATAATCGGTATCGCAGCTTCGAAACCTACATTAAGAAGAGAAGAAAGAATACCTGACGATACAACAATTACGAGTCCCTTTACCAAAGATGATTTCTGACTGTTATTCACCTTTGAGGAACCTACATTCTGTTCTTTTTCACGAAGAATTCCGGAATATGCCGAAAGAGCCACGCCAACCAACATTATAGCCACTCCTAATATCACATAAATAAACGACGGCTGATGAGTAGCCCCTTCTATGCCAAACAAAGGAATTATGGCTCCAAGACCTCCGGCCAATCCCATTACTACCCCATTGGTTATAGATATTCCAACATAAGAGACACTCATTCCAAATAAAATTCCACCAATACCCCACAAAAAGCCTAAAAGCAGTGATGTCATAATTACTTTCGAATCTGTCATTAATATTGACTCCATGAAGGAATCAAAACCTGCGTATCCCCATACAAAAGGAACGACAAGCATAGCAAACAATGAATAAATCAACCAGAACGACTCCCATGACAATGGAGACTGTTTCTTCATACCTAAGCCAAAAGACCCTTGAGCAAAACCTGCCAACAAGAGCAATACCAAACCTAATTCACTCATAAATATTATATTTTAAAATTAAACATTAATTCTTTATATGTTGTCTGATGTCGTATGCAAATATATTCCTATTTTATTATTTGCGCAAGTTTTCGTAATAAACAATCAAAATATTAATATTTACAACATTTTATAAACAACTTTTAAGTACATGACAAAAATTTGATTATTATTCATCTAAAACCTATAGTGGCGTGGCGACAGCCCTCATCCTTTGGAGAGAACTCACTCCTCACTCGCTCGAATTCCCGCAGGTCTCTGCCACTGACAGAAGGACGCTTCTTGGAAATGACTTCTTCGAGCAGAGCCTGGCTGATAGGCTGGTACTCGTCTGTGCAGCCCTTGATAGTGGCATTGAACATCTTTCTTGCCGCCGACCTCACTATGTAACTGATGTCGCTGCAGTTATAACCTTCGCTCAGCTCTGCCAGTCTGTTGATGTCTATCCCCTCATCCGAGGGAAGTTTGGAGAGTGCCAACGTGAACAGACTCTTGCGGGCTTCCTTGTCGGGCATGTCTATATACACCATCTCGTCGATACGTCCTGTCCGTAGCACAGCCTTGTCGATGCGTTCAGGATGGTTGGTCGCGGCAAGGACATATACACCACGTTCGGAGGCATTGTTGAGCATACAGAGAAACTCGTTGACCTCACTGTCATAGTGTTGGTTTGCCTCGTCACCGGAGCGTTTGGGCACCATGGCATCAAACTCGTCGAAGAACAGCAGTGTGGGTGCTTTCTTCTCCGCATCCTTGAATACTTCGCCTATCTTCTGTTGTGTTCCATGTACCCATGTACAGGCGAGGTCATCAGGCACGATCTTCATGAAGTTGATGCCTATCTCCTCGGCCATCTTCTCGGCAAAGAACGTCTTGCCGCAACCTGCAGGACCATAAAAGAGCATGGAGGGAGGCTTGATGCCATATACCTCGGCACACTTGCGTTCTTCAGTACGTTGATAAATCCCTCGGTCACAAACTCCTTCAGCTCGTTCATGCCGGCAATGTCTCCAAATCCATGACCATTGGCTTTCTTCTCTGCTACAGGCTTGTGCTCAGCCTCCTTTGCAGGGGCTGTCTGCTGTTCTGTCACCGGCTGTCCTCCGCAGATGCGGCGCAACCAATCTTTCTCGGCTTCTGACGTATGCATCTTTCTATCCTCCACTGTTTTGTTTTACTTCTATGATAAGAGAGTGGCATTTGTAACCATTCTCTATCATCTATCCCTACTTTCTGCTGAAAAAAAATATCCCTTTGGTCTATTGTGCCTGTTTGCCACATTAGCCAAGGGATATTATCATTGCATTCATGCAATCTTCAATCTTTAGGCTTTGGTGGCTGTAGTTTCCACTGCTCTACCAATCGTTTACAACCGTTTTCAATGTGTTTAGCCACACGATGATATACAGCTGCAGTCTGGTAATGAGGGTCTTCCACATTGCCGTCTTCATCAAATGCCATCTTGTTGAACAGAACGATTTTGTTCCAATAGCTATAGTCCAATACTCGTGTTATGGCATCACGGTGACGCTCGTCAAACACAATGACCGCATCAGCTGCCATCAGTTTCTCACGTGTCATAACCGTGGTCGTACCACTTAAATCATATCCCAATTCCTTCGCCACATCCACCATGGCAGCATCACGAGGATACTCTCCACAGTCCAATGTACCAAGTGAGAATACTTCGATGCCATTCATTCCTGCGTCTGCCAAGAGTTTCTTCGTCACACATTCTGCGAATGGTGACCGACAGGCATTGCCTGTGCATACAAAGCAAATCTTGTAGTTCATGTTCATTCAAAAATACGGTTTACATCAAACAAATGCTTTTTACGTCTCAGAAACTCTGCCTCATAGTCTGCGGGCAACCCTAGCATGGCAAGCTCGTCGGGAGTGATTGCTTGATAATGCTGTTGAGCCTTGCGGCAATGTCATCACAGCGGAACTCCTTTTTCTCCACATAGCGATGCCCTCTCATCTCCGGCACCTCTTCAAACGGAACGGAAGGGTGCATCACATAGTAAAGCGCAATGGCAATGTCCGTGCGGTGTCTGCCCATAGCACAGGCAATATAGAAGCCACCCTTGTCCATCAACTCGAACAGCAGCGGAAGCGAGCTAATAATCTGATGCACGTCCGTGTTCCTGCTGTCGATGGGCAGACTGTGGTATTCCAGGCCAGCCTCTACCACATTGCGGTCGTAGCGGTCGGTATGGTCAGCCGTGCGGAGGTCAATGATGACCTTTACACCGGCATCACGCACCTTTGCCAACAACCAGTTGCTGCCACGTCCCGACATAGTCCTGCCTCTCACTCCTTTGTCATAGACAGGGGCAAGGTCAACAATGGGGTATCGCATCAATGCCTCATACAGAGCATTGGGCTTGTTGACAACTGAAAGGTTGTTCGCCTCAGATTTGTTCTCATGGACGACCTTGTTTTGGGCATTCTTTCCCACATGCCACCCATCGCACCACGCGCATTTATAGACGGAGAAATGCACACCATGCTTCTCGCTCATTGCCTTGGCAGCCCTCAAAGCAACAGCTTTCGTAGGGTAAGACATCTTTTGCTTGCCGCTTCCTCGTGCCGTATGGCTATATCGGCTGAAAATGCCGAAGGCGTTGTGCGTCACGAAGATGTTTCTCCAAGCACCTTTGCGAGTCAACTGGTCATATATGGCAAAAAATAGATTCTTGATCTTCATCTCATTAATCCTCATAAATAGTAGAAATTCTTGTAATTGAATGTGGTCAAGGGTGAGTGGACATCATCCATTGCCAGCATACGTTTAGGTATCTCGCTCAGGGGGATTCTTTCATCAATCAATGCTCTCAGCCTACGGGCCAACTTCACATTCTCACGATTAAGTTCCTCTTGCGTCGTCTTTACCTGATATAAAAGAGCCTCATTTAACTCTGAAACTATCATCCCCGTAAACAAACCATGCAAGCCTTCTGCACGGGCAAACTGGTCGGCATTGCACCACACAGCCACAATGTTGCCTCCATGCTTGCGCAGATGATAAGCGTGGGAATGGCTCACGATTATCTTGTCGAACTCGTCCTTGCTGTCATCCGCACGAAAGAACAGTCCTTTGTCTGAGCCATGCCCCAGCAACATGATGCGCTCCTGTGTAGAGACATGATGCAACAAACGCCCCATCTCCTTGGTTGTGCGGTAGTCGGCAACGACTTGTGCTTCCAGCCCATCATATAGGGCTGAAAGCATCGCCGTGGTTTTGTCTTTTGGATGTATCACTAACATATGTTCTACTTATTATTTCTCCTATAAAAGGTATTATAGCTTCCAGTGTTTGGATTCCATATATTTCTTACATTTGTCGCAGAATACGTTTGTTTTGCGGAAAGGATTACCACCTTTGGCATTCTGCATCATACATTTTATATCAGGACAATGCCGCAAGCCTTGGGCATGACCTAATTCGTGGAGCATTACGCTAAACAACTGCCCGTTGCCATGAGGACGATAGGACGAGAATACCGCCACACCTGTCCCTATACCGCTGGCAAGTCCCATAATTCCGCTATGGGCACGACCTCTGAAATTATCAAGTCCGATATCCGCCTGCGTAAGTCCAACGACAATAGTTGAATCAGACTTATAATGACATAGCACCTTGTTCAGTACATCAGCCCTATATCGTTTGTGGTCATTCCTTTTAGTGGTAAGGGCAGAGTCGGGCAAGTGAATATTACCGGCCATTCTGCATTTGGGATAATGAACTCTTAAAGAATCCATCATGGCACGCTGTAAATCTACATTGACTGCGCCCAACGTATATACACAAACAACAGGCACAACAGATTTCTGCTCTGTTGTTGATGTAGATACAGGGGTACTCTTCTTGCAGCTTCCCAATATCAGGGATAGCGCACACAGCAATATGATGTCAAATATTCTGTTGTTCATTTTGCGACACATCTATAAATCAGCGGTACAAGAACGTCCTCTATTACCCTGTCATCCATACGGTGCTCGCCACTGAAGTGGATTACTTGATTATAGTATTGCAGGAACAAAGATTCTCCATTCACCTGCTGGTCGTTGTCGGCAAACATCCCCCATACCTGCTTGCGGTCGGCCTCGGTAATCCCTTCAAACTGATGCTCTTCCATCTCCGCATGGTTGTGGATGATTTCTGGGGTAATCTCAAAATGAGTAGTACCATCCTTTCTCGGCTTGAAGTATTCATGTGTGCCAACCGTGAGCATCTTGCTCTTCTTCGACATCTCGAAAGCGGGATTCACACAGATGCGGTTATATCCACGCATCTGCTGTGCATACATGCCTCCCATGCTGGTGCCTACGACGACATCCGGCACTTCGTTCATACACAGCCCTCGCAAGAAGGGCAGAGCCTCGGCAGGGTCAACGGGTATGTCGGGAGCAACGACATCAAAGTCTGACAACAGCTCTCGTAGAGTCTTTACCGTTCCGCTGGCAGCCGACGAGCCGAAGCCATGAAGATACATGAGTTTCTTCCTTCGGATAGACTTCTCCTCCAGTTCCTTTGTCTTATCCCGAAGGTCATAGCTGTCGCGCATGTTCATCAAGATGTCGCAGAATTCAGCAGGAGTAAGTATCGTTTTATAGGAACTCGGCTCACCGCTTGTATGAACGAGTTTGATGCCACGAGTCTGCATCAGTGCGGCACGAAACCGTTCACTCTGTTCAAACATCGCCTGATAGGCACGGCGTATGATTCGCTGATACTCTTCGCTTTGGCGGTCTATTGCCTGCCCCTTCCACCACACAATCTGGTCAGTCTGCCACGATGTGACGCTCATTTTCCGAGCATTGCCGCCCTTCATGCTGCATATCTGCCGCTGCTTGTCGAGTTCCTTCCTCTTCAGAGATTGCAAGAAACCCTCCATACTGCTGCACACCATTCCGTCGAGGCGGAAACCGTTGCTGCACAAATTGCTGAGCACATTGGATGGGTACAAACCATTGGAACGTATATCCAGCGTGTTAGTTTCTGGATTGTACATATCCTTCAGTTCGTGTCCATTCCGTGTGGTAGCCATATAATTTTCTTCCATTTTTCAATTCGATTTTTCAGTCACATTACTTCTTGGAGTAGTAAAAGATGCTGTAGTAACCTGTTTTCTATCACAATAGACCGACGTTTTCTATAAGTTAGAAACAGTCGGATGCTTGCGTTCATATCACATGCCTATATCGATTATTGCATCAGCATTTTCTTGCGACTGATCATAGTTATCCAAATCCTCATCGGTCATCAAATCTATTTCGCTTGGGATGTTTCTGACATCAAACCAAGTGATTTGGTTTTGACCGCAGAGGATGTATATTTCTCCGTCATCATATTGCCTTGCGCCATATACTGGTCCTCTAACGACACACTCAGTTACCAACTGGTTGTCTCTGACTGCTGAAATCCGTGCAGAGTCGTCTGCTAATTGCAGCCAATAGTAAGCCGTGTTGTTTATCGTGGCTATACTGTCACCCCATTCAGAAGTATTCTCTTCCTGCTGGTGGCCGCCCCCACAACCTATAAGGGTGATGAAAGCAATGAAAAGCATTATCAGGTTCTTCATCTTGCTTCGGTTTAACTCATTGCTTCAATAGTGTTTCTATGCTCTTTGCCAACTCATTCAACTCCTCATGTTGTGGTGTACTTTGTCTTGCGGTCTTCAGGTCAATATTGTATAATACCGTGCTGTCACGCTTCACGTCATAGGAGTAATGGAGTACATGAAAAGTGTCACCATAGCGCACAACAGAGTCGGTTGCAAACTCCCCGGAACGAAGAGTCACCGAGTCTTCCGATATATACGGTTGGTCTGAGTAATCATAGTATGAGTTAATTCCGTTTCTCGTCATCTTGACGTGAGAAAGAGGAATCTCCGCCTTGAACTTATTGGTAACACGTATTTCCAACCTGTCTCTGTGACCATAAGCATTCCTGTCACAATATTTATCAAGTATTTGACAGATACTGTCCTGTAGATTCGGGTCGCTGATATTTGATGTCATCATTTTGTTTTGATATACATTATACAAAGTATAGCATCCGTTATTTCTTAGTTCATAGATTCCCAATGGGCGATTGCGTGAATTATGAACAATGTTGTCATATATAGGTTCGACAAGTATGCCGTATCTGTCCCGCAAGCCGACCTTGTCCGTATTAGTGTCCTTGATATAGAAAATGCCTCTCAATGGTTCCAACGTATATAACCCTCGGCGACCATATTCTATACAGGCGTATTGATTATAACCAATTGCCAAGGTTGGGAGGAGTATTCCCAAATATACGGTAGCCAATATGCTTATTCCTGCCAATCCTAGCTTACCAAAAGTGCGCCAACATACGTAAGCAACCATTGCTATACTGGCAACGAGCATCCACACGCGCCACATCCCGGCATAGCGTTGGGCATAGAAGAATAGTACCATAGCAGCTACCATCATCCAAAGTTTGCCGACAACAGGATTCTTCTCTGTTGTATCTTTACAGGAAGTCATATATCTGGCAATCAGATATAGACTGAGAGGCGGCAGGACGACACAAGCGAAACGACACATTCTCATGTCCATGGCAAGCCCTGCATATAACGCACAGATGGCAATCAACATCAGTTGGCAATAGGCCTTTGTCCCTTTGTCCTTCCAGAGAATCGCTCCCAAAGCATCCTTCCAAGTCAAGGTAGATGACTTCATTGTTTTCCTGATAAGTCCAACAATATATACAGCTATCGGTCCCAAGAATAGCCATGCCAACAATATGCATTTTATAATGTTATGGGTCAAGTGGTCATTGTTTATACCCATAACGACAAACGGCAAATCAGCGAAATCACCCGTTGTCCTCATAACCGGTCCCTCAACAGACAGCAAGGCAAACAGAGCCGAGAAAACTGTCAATGGAATCCAACTTCGTTTCTCCCCACGATAAAGGGTGAAGGAGAGAATGATTCTCATCACGACTGTGACTACCATAAGAAAATGAGTTGGTAATGACCACCAACTACAGTTTGCCAATGCAACAAACAGCCATAAAGAACAGACGGCCAAATCAAGCCAAAATACTTTTTGCTTCATTATATTCGTATTTACTTTTTGTTTAACCACTCAATCAATTCATTCGCTTTGTCTGACACCATTGCAGGCGATGCCGGCAGCTTATGCTTTCTCTGCACGACCATGCTGACAGCATACTTCGGCTTGTTGGCAGGGAAGCAGCCTACAAACGTGAATGTCTGCTCCGTTCCGTCATCAGCCACATTATATACTCCTCCAAGTTCCAAGTCCTTCGGTGCACGCTTATGTTGTATGCCTTCTTCCTTGAACATTCCGATGGCAATTGCACGGATATTGCCGCGTCTTTCCGCAGAGACGTTCACGGAATCCAAATGGAAGATATTGTTGAACACCGTAGCCAGTTCCAACGCATTGGTGTTCTTTGTCTGGTCAGTAGCGTACTTCCAATAATCCATGCCGTCAGGCAAGGTCATCATGGCGTGATACATTCCAATTCTCGACTTGTTGAGCAGAACCTGTCTGTATGTCAACATTCCGTAACCACCTCTGCGCCAATTATGGTCTCTTATCCGCACGCTGTCGTTCAACACAAAAATACCTTATCCTGTATCGACGCTGTCCTCCAAAGATGTTTTTGACTGGGCGAGGCAGTCGGCAGCCACGAAAGGCATATATGTTTCCGAACTGCAAAACCTTTTAAGAAGAGGAGCATACACAATGTCACCCTCTACATTCTCCAATGCTCCCCATGTCAAGACATCACCTGTCCTTACGTCAATGACCGACACCTGTCCTTGGATTCCATCAATAGCCGCCATGCATTCACTCAGCACGTCATAACTCCTCGCCGAAATCAATGAGTCTATGGCAGGAAAGTCTTCCACTTTCCCCACGAGTCTTGGATTGTCGGCAAACGCTTCCATTTTCGTGTTGTCATTCATATTGATGCCGATTTTTCCGCATTGCAGCCCTTTCTCATAGTAGAAATAGCAGAAGCACATACCGTCTTCTGGTTGGAAATAGTGGGAATACTCGATGTATTCCATATCCACAGCCGTGACACTGTCGTTCTTCTCACGGTCATAGATACCATACTTCCCATTCATGGAGACGATGACGTAACGTGACTGGATCAAACTGTCCATCCTCGCCTTGTCTTCTTCCGAGTCATAATCCGATTTAAACTCTTCGGCAAGTGCCACGGAATCCACTTCAACGGAATCTACCCAGACCGAATCCGCCCCCTTCTGTGCAAAGACATCAGCTCCAATCACCGAGAGGAGCAATGCCAAAACCATTGTCATTCGTTTACTCTGTCTCATAATCATTATCTTTCTTTAATCTTCAGCTTCTTCACTTTCTTTATCCTCCTTATCGTCACGACCGGATAAGTAGGTGTGCTTCTCTATCACAGCTTCATTGCCAAACATATTCTGTCCGAAGCGGTTGATGTTCACCCTGCCCCCAATTGCTGCCGCACAGTTCATGGCAAAAACATCATTAGGATTTTTCTCAATCCTCTTCAGACAGGTCTGATAGCATTTCTTGCGCATATCGTTATAGATGCTGTTGGGAATGGATGAATCACGGGATATTCCGCCATAGCAATATTGATACAGACATCGCCATATAATCCAAATGTTGTTAAGACAAGGGTTGTATTTGCCGCTGTCCATTAGCTTCTCCGCCACAGCCACAATCCACTCGTCTTCAAGATCTGCTTCCGGACTGTCTGCCCAATTTAGGAACAGGGAGCATTGCTCGTCAAAAGTGGAACAGTCATTCAAGCTAGTCAGCATCATTTCCACTCTTTTGTCTGCCTCAACCTGCTTGTATAGTTCAAGAGTTGGCTTTGTCGCATCAGTCAGTTCCTTGGTCATGGCATTCAAGGAATCGACAAACTTCCCCTCATCAGTGAAATACTGATAGGACTTGGCTTCAATCTTGTTGCCAAAGGCAATCAACAGATCCATGGAATGTTCGTCTTCGCCCCATTCTTCTGGAGAACGCTTCATCATAATGACGATGCTGTCCTTGTAAATCTTGGCAGCCTTACGGAGTTCTTTGTCCCTGATGCAATCTTCGCTAATAGCCTTGATGCCGGCAACAACGTCTTTTTCTTCAGCAAGTTCAAAACCATCACATCCTCTCAGCCACAACTCGTGATTGCTCCACACGTTGAAAGCCAACAGGCAAGAGTTGTAGAACACCTCTGCATTGGAAAGAAACGGTTGTTTGCTTGCGGCATATTCCGGCAATTGCAGGGCGAATGCCGTATCACTCACAATCTCGTATTCGAGAACATTGTCTGCCGCATCCTGTCCATAGAAGGCAGCAAAGAGGTCAAAGTCCGTGCTGTCTTCCTTCGCACTTGCGTATTTGTCATAAATATCGATTATGTCTTTGAGACTGACGGCATCGTCATTCTCAAAGCATCCACGATACTGCGTTCCCATTTCTTTCTTGCAGCCAGTCATTGTCATCAACAATGTCATGGCAATAATACCAAACCATTTCATACTATCTGTCCTATCTTATTCTTTTACCTCAATCAAGACTGCCGTATAGTTGTCATCGCCCTGCTTTTCGCACATGAAATCATAAACATCAAGAATGTCGGCAAGCGGCTTTTCATCCATCATCCTTGCCAACAGAATGTCTGGAGCCATGCTTTTGTACAAGCCATCGGAGCAAAGCAACATTCTGTCGCCTGCCTTCAATTTGAACTGTACTATGTCCGGGACATCTGCCTCATGATGATAGGAGAAAAAGCAACGGTCAATGACCTCCCAGCCATAATCCAAACGCACATGGTCCTTCGTCTGGTAGAGCAGCCCTTCATTAGGACGCTGCAAATAGCATCTGCTGTCACCCACATGGGTAATGGTCACGGTGTCGCCCTCAATGCTTGCCATCACCATCGTCGTTCCCATTTGGCAATGGTTTAACGAGTTGGCTTTCTTGTCAAGTGCCCTCATGGCATGGGCGCAGGCCTTTTCCACCTTTGTCTTACTGTCAGGCTCGTCCGTATGTTTTTTCCAGTAATCCACAATGGCATCTGAAACGGTCTCGCTTGCCACTTCTCCCATGGCGTGACCTCCCATGCCATCGCAGACCACTGCCAACCAACGGTTACCGTCCTCACCATTTACGATACGGAAAGCGTCTTCATTGTTCTGACGCTTTCCCGTTTCACTGATTGTAGCGTAATGTATCTTCATATTATTCAATTATACAAATTGTCGTCATCGCTCATCTCCCATTTCTGTCAACAGCACATCATGACATATATCGCCCTGCCAATAAGCCATTGGATGAAGTTCGCAATTCAGCTTATTGTAGTTACCATGTCTTTCCACCTGATTCAGTATGCGTAGTTTCTCGTCTATCTCCTCTAGGCTTTTAGCGAAAACCAGATTGGTAAAATAACGATTCTCATACATATAGTCCTCGCTGTCAAAGCAAGGATAGAGTTGTGAGTCTTCGCCCACATACACACCATCCTTTGGCATTCGCTTCCTTGCGTGTTCTATCATTTCTTTCACACCATTGAAAGATGCTCCCAAGACCTCAATGGTCTCATTGTTCTTAAACCGCTTCATAATCGTTCGTTTTAATATGATGAATAATTCTTATGACGAGAGGCAGGAACATCAAGCCCCCACCTCTTTATGTCATAGCCTTATAATACCCTTCTATTTATGACAACTCTTTTTGTGTCCACAATGCTTGCAGTATGCTTGTTGCCATACATCTCCATTGGTGATGGGAGAGAATCCCGAACAACTACAACCTACCGTTCCTGTACAATGTTTCCCTCGAAATGTAACATTAGAACGATTGTAAGCGCTGTCGCTTTGAGGGCAGACCCACGT